>JALWDV010000654.1 GCA_027036755.1 Anaerolineae bacterium | reverse complement strand
TTTTTCCTCCCCCGCGCCGTCATCCAGAAAAGCTTCGTCCGCGTTGCGGATGGTCCATTGAAGCTGGGCGCATTCGCCCGGGGCGACGCGTTCGGGAGCCAGCAGAAAATCGATGACGATGGGGGGGCGCGGCGTGGGCGGGGCCGAGGGCGTGACGCCCGGGGCCAGGGTGGGCGTATCGGTAGGCGTCGGCGTGCAGGTGTGCGTGGGCGCGGGAGTTCTGGTTGGCGTGGGCGTGGCGGGCGTGGCCGTGGGCGAAGGCGTGGGGGTGAGGGTGCGCGTCGGCGTGGACGTGAATGTCGGCGTGTTGGTGATTGCGGGCGTGTCGGTGGGCTCGGGCGTTGGCGTGGGCGTGGGGATGCAAATCTGGTCGAAGGGGATCACGGGCGGTTCGACATCGGAGTCGCCGCCATTGTAATTGCCGGGCCCCCATGCCCAGCCCTCCACGTCGCCATTTTGCACGCGATAGTTGGATGCCCCCTTGCCCGAGTATTCCCAGGCGCCCCCTTTGAGATGGTAGTAGGCCCAATAGACGCAGTTGACGCCCTGGCACTGGCAAAAGCATTCATCCAGAGGAAAGTCGCAGCCATCGCTGTTGGGCCCGGCGCTGATCTTGCAAATGGCCTCGCCAAAGCCGCTCTCCGGGTCCACGATGACGTTCATGCCCGAAAGCCGCAGCAGTTCCGCTCCGCTGACGCTCTCGGAGGTGAATTGCACGCAGGCGGTGGTCACGCTGCCATTCCCGAATCGGATGACCAGGCCCGCGTGGTTGGTCTTCTGGGCGCGGCTACTCTGCCAGCCCAGGGCTAGCAGGAGAAACGCGAGGAGGATGACGATTTTCGGGCGCATGAGGAAGGGGGGAATGTCTCACGCAAAGACGCCAAGGCGCTAAGTTTTTCTTTGCCTCTTTTTCCTTTGCGTCTCTGCGCCTTTGCGTGAGATCACCTTTTTTGCTTGATTTGGGAATGACAGGCGCATGAAAAGCCCCTTCAGGCTATGCGGGCCGAAGGGGCTCATGGATGGCGTTTCAGGCGTTCATCTTGCGGCGGCGTTGCACATAACCCGCCAGGCCCATCAGGCCGCCTCCCAGCAGGAGGATGGTCGTCGGTTCCGGGATTTCCGCCGGAGGCGGGTTCAGCTCCGATGCGATCTCGTCGTAGGTTTTGACGGGGGGACGAACGGTGGGATTGTAGTTGGCGTCGAAACCGGACCAGGCGAAGCCCTCGACGGCTCGATCCGCGGGCGTGTAGCCGCCGACGCCGACTTGCGAGACATCCCAGCCGTCACCGGCCGCGTTCAGGTGGAAGTACGCCCAGAAGTGATCGGGATCGGCGAAGCAATCATCCACGGGGTTGCCAACGCCATCGATATTGCAAAGGGCCTTGCCCCAGGAGAGTTCCGCAATGCCCACGGGGATGGTGGCGGCTTCCAGCACGTCGGCTGTGGTGGCGTCGGCCGGCACCGTGACGATTTCGGTGTAAACCCGATCGGGGAATTGGATGACCAGCGCTACATTTTTGTCGCCGCCCTGGGCAAAGGCTGCGGTGGCGATGAGCACCAGCGCCAGGAGCGTGACGAGGATGACGAGATAACGTTTACGCATGAGAGACTCCTTTTGTGAAGCGAGGGGTAACTACCAAGGTCTCATCACCACTTTTTGCCACGAAGACAGAAGAAAGAGGAAGGCACGAAGTATTTTTCTTTATTTTTCCTTCGTGTCTTCGAAAAACTTCGAGCCTTCGTGGCTTTTTGCGGCTTAAAGACGAGTACGTTAGCAGTTACAGTGAGAGGAATGAATGAGGACGATTCATGCGCGTTTCTCCAAAACAAAAGCCCCTGTCCAGATCGGACAAGGGCCTCGTATTTGAAGATACAGACCGGGGCCCGTCCGCGCAGGCTTCCGATGTCGCTACGGCGCGGGTTTTCTGGCTTGGGCCTGAGCCCTCACAGTTGCGGGACAGCGCCGGACTTGCACCGGACTTTCCCCGTTTCGACAAACGCCGAAAAACGCCGTAACCTCTCGATATGTGATTGAAGGACATTGTATCAGTCTCTCATATAGTTGTCAAACAATTTGAGAGATTCGATATAACTGCTAACGCATGCCAGTTGGTTGTCTTTTTCACTCAAACCTGGATGCACTGCAAAAAGGTTTTTTTCAACACGGAGACACGGAGGACACAGAGAAAAAATAAGGGGGTTCACGGAGAAAACCCTCTCCAAACCTTATCTTTTTCCTTCGCGCCTTCGTATCTTCGTGTCTTCGTGGCTTTTTTTCAGGAAAGCCAAACCTGACAGGTTCTCGTAACCTTGGAGGCAGGATGTGCGGTTTTCAGCCAGCAACGAAGCGTGCAAGGCGACGAATCGCTACCGAAGGAACCTGTCAGGTAAATTCAAGCGAAAACGTACTTATCGCCGGACGACGCCCTCGGTTTTTCCATGCCGGTTCTTTTGAATTGGGTGCGTCCTAAATGAGTTAGGGCCAGCCGGGCGTTTTGGCCGAATGATGAATGTTCACAACCCGAATCGCTATAGTGGCGTTCGCCACGTCCGCCGGGCGATGAAGTCGCCGGGCTACAAAAC
>JALWDV010000653.1 GCA_027036755.1 Anaerolineae bacterium | reverse complement strand
GATTTCGTAACTGCTAAGGTCGCGTACAAAAATTAGTTCCCTTTTCTATCCAGTCCGCCAGAGCTCCGCCTCCTCCCCGGCCCTCCCCCGCCAGTCGCTTCGCTCCTTTGCAGGGGAGGGAGCCGCTGGTTTGCAGAGGATTTCGGGGGTCAGGCTGTTGGCGAGAGAGCAGCGTCCTGCAAAGTTCACGAAAGGCGAAGGCGTAATTTTTATCCCCCCCAGTCTCCCTTTCGCCCCCTCCCGACTCCCATGTCTTCTCAAGTCAATCGTCCCCTGGCCCGAGGTCAGGCTCCCGGCAAGATCATTCTTTTTGGCGAACATGCGGTGGTGTATGGACGCCCGGCCATTGCTGCGCCCGTGCAGCAGGTGCGCGCCCGGGCCGAGGTGTGGCCCGCTGCGTCCTGCGTGGTGGAGGCGGTGGATCTGGCCCGCCGCGTGGTCGCAGCCGATGCGCCGGCCGATGATCCTTTCGCGCGCATTGTGCGGCTGACCTGCAAGGCGCTGAATCGTCCGCTGCCGCCCTGGCGCATCCGCGTGACGTCGGAGATTCCCATGGCTGCGGGCCTGGGCAGCGGCGCGGCGATTTCCGCGGCCATTGTGCGGGCCATGCTGGCCGGGTTCGGGGCGGAGCTGGATAATGCGGCGATTTCGGCGCTGGTGTATGAGGTGGAGAAGATTCACCACGGTTCGCCCAGCGGCATCGATAATACGGTGGTGGTGCATGAGCAGCCGGTGTGGTATGTGCGGGGCCAGGCTCCCCGGCCTTTCGCCGTGGCGCGGCCTGTGCATTTCGTCATCGCAGATACGGGCGTCGCCAGTCCCACCCGGGTGGCGGTGGGGGATGTAAACAGGGCCTGGAAGCAGGATAAATCCCGCTATGAGGCCCTGTTCGACGCGGCGGGGGCGATTGCGGGCCAGGCCCGGGCCGCAATCGAACGCGGCGACATCCAGGCCCTGGGGCCGCTGATGGATGAAAACCAGCGCGTTTTGGCCGAGATGGGCGTTTCTTCGCCCGAGCTGGCGCGGCTGATCCGGGCCGCGCGGGCGGCGGGCGCGCTGGGGGCGAAGCTCAGCGGCGCGGGGCGCGGCGGCAACATGATCGCGCTGGCCCGGGCCGATGATATGGACCGGGTGAGCCGGGCGCTGACCGCGGCCGGAGCGGTGCGCGTCATCCAAACCACGCTTCGGCCAGCGAACGTGGTATAATGATTTGGGCATGGTTCACATCGTCCTTCCTGCATCTTTACAATTTCACGTGGTCGACGCCTGGCAAAGCACGTCAACGTAAAGCGTCAAACGTAAAAACGTGGCGAAACAGGCTCTTTTTGACGTTTGACGTATGACGTTTGACGGAGAAATTGTAAAGATGGCTTTGAATGAGAATGAACCATGCCATGATTTGGAACAGTCCGACGGCTGGCGCGCTCGCGCCGATACGGATGAAAACCCCTCGTTACGTCATTCCGACGACCGCGGGGAGGAAGAATCTCCGCGTTTGCAAGGGGATTTCTCGGTCGCTGTGCTCCCTCGAAATGACGTAAGAGAGCATTACGCATCACGTCCGTTGCAGCCTCGCCCAACGTGGGCTTTACGAACCTTCAGCAAGCAGCAATTATTCTCAAACCATCAGGTCGCCTATGAATGCAATCAACACCATCGCCATTATCGACGCGGACATCCGCAGCGGGCAGGATGAGCTGGCTCGCGAGGAGGTGTTGGCCCGTTTGCACGCGTTTTCCGGGCCTTGTGTAACGCCCCTGTGGGTGAACTGGTTGCGATCCCGGGCCGATCTGCGGGTAGTGTGCATGGTGCATGATCTCACCCGGCTGGATGATTTTCTCATCGACGTGCTGCGGGACGCGAAGGGCGTCATCGGCGCCCGGGCCGTGCTTTCCTTTGGCGGGCGGGCCGACATCAATCGGCTGATGGAGATTCCCCTGGCTGCCAAAGGCAAACTGCACGCGTCCACGGTGCGCATCAAGCTCATGCCCGGCTACGATCGCGATGCGTTCGACCGGATTTGGGCGCTGCCCCGGCATCCCGCCGTCAACCCGGTGTGGCTGCTGCGCACCTATCACGGCTATGACGCCGACCTGAACATGCTTTTGTTCTCCAATGACTACCCGGCCATCAACGGCTACATCACCAGTTGGCTGCGGCCTGTGGCGGGCCTGATGGACACGCAGGTGTGCGACGTCATCGACTGGCATCTGCTGGCCACGCCCGAGCAGATGATCCAACTGGCCGAACGCTTTTTCGAGTTCAACCAGGAAGAACTCAACAGCGATTAACCGCTCCATGAACGCCGCTTATCGAGATTTCGTCAGACGCTTCAAGTTGCTCATCAGTAAACGTCCTGATCTGATTACGACGACGTTGAGCAACATCTTCACCATGCGCCTGATCGGGAACAAAACCCATGGTGATCTGGCCGAAATCGCCATCGCTGAATTCATCAACCAATACATGTACGATTTCCGATCGGTGCATGTGGGCAAGGATTTGTACAGGGCGAAATCGAGAGAAGAGGACATCAAAATCATCAATGAACTGACGCAAGATGAATTTCCTGTCAGTCTGAAAGCGTATGGCG
>JALWDV010000652.1 GCA_027036755.1 Anaerolineae bacterium | reverse complement strand
GTGGGGGCCAAAGGGAAGCTGGGAGGGGGGAATCGCCCCCTTGCCCTTTGTTGATTCTAAATTTGGAATTGCTGTATCAAACGTCAAGGCGTGGCGAAAAGGCTCTTTTTTGACGTTTGACGTATGACGTTTGACGGAGAAATTGTAAAGATGGTTTTGAATGAGGATGAACCATGCCCTATGCCTAAATCGGGAATTTCTTGATCAACGAATTGTATCACTCGCCCTGGTTTTCGCCCGCGAGTTTGGGCAGGCCGTGGGCCATCACCCAATCGCTGAACCAGGGGAAGAGGCGATCCAGCCACCAGATGAGCTTGCCTGCGGGGCTGAGGACGACGATGCGGGGACGGCGACGCGCGGCCTTGAGGATGGCCTGGGCCGCCTGCTCTGTGGTCTGCGTGCCCGGCGCTCGCCGCGGTTTTTCCTTGGTGCTGTGCAGGCTGCCTCCCCGGATGATTCCCTTTTCGGCCAGCTTGACGCCGCTGGTGAAGTAAGGGCAAAGGGTGACCACGCCCACGCCGTAGGGCCTGAGTTCGACCCACAAGGCCCGGGACCAGGCGTTCATCGCGGCTTTGGACGCGCTGTAAGCGGATGCCGTGGGCGCGCCGATGAGGCCCGCCACCGAGGAGATGTTGATGATGACCCCCCGGCTGGCCTTGAGATGAGGCAGCGCCGCCCGGGCGCAGTAGGCGGCGCCGAAGAGATTGACCGCGAATTGCCGTTCGATGTCGCCGGGCTGCAGATTCTCGAACAGGCCCGAGACCACCATGCCCGCGTTGTTCACCAGCACGTCGATGCGGCCAAAGTGCTCGATGGCGCCAGCGATGAGCCGCTGGCATTGGGCGGGATCGCTGACGTCGGTGGGGATGGCGAGCGCGCGGTCCGGCCCGCCCAGGTCGGCGGCCAGTTGCGCCAGCGCGTCCGCAGAGCGGGCGGCCAGCGCCACCCGCGCGCCAGCCTGAACGAACGCGATGGCCGTGGCCCGACCAATGCCGGTGGAGGCTCCGGTGATGACGACGACCTGATTGCTGAAATCGGGCATGGCGGGCGTCAGTGCACTTGCGAGGGATCAAAGCCCATGGGCGGGCGTTCGGGCATCCCCGAGCCCCGCATCTTGATCTCGCCGAAGCGTTTTTCGTAGTTTTGCAGGTTGTGGGTCAGGGCCTGCAGTAGCAATTTGGCGTGATACGGCGTCATTACGATGCGAGATTGCACCTGGGCCTGGGGCATGTTGGGCATGATGTGTGCGAAGTCGATGGCGATCTCGTTGTAATTGTGGTGAATGATGGCGAAATTGCTGTAAGTGGGTTTCAGGTCTTTGGACGCTTCTATCTGGATTTGTCGTTGTTTCTTGGTCTCTGACATGATGCACCTCGGGCGCTGTGAAGCGATGGGCGTCGCACGGGCGAAAAAGCCGATGCGACGGTTGATGTTTGGCGGTGGCGCTTGCCGCTCTTGCCATCTTTTCATCGCCAAGGCCGCCGCATGATTGCATTTTATTGTGCCCGCATTGCGTATGGTTGTCAAACGCATCGCGGTTCTTTTCAGCGATTTCAAATTTGGCCTGGTGAAAAGCCCCCTCCCGGCCTCCCCCTACTTCGGCTGCCGCCTTGCAGGGGGAGGAGCCCGCTGGCTTGCAAATCTGTTGGGCGGATGGTCATCTCCCTCCCCCGAACACGAGCGCAGCGAGTATCGGGGGGGGGCGGGGCGCTTCGCGCCCGCCGCCAGCGCCGGGGGATAAGGTCCCCCGGCTAGAAACAGCACCCCTGCGGGGCTGGTTCAAGGTGCGACGCACTTACCACAGTCCAACGAAGCATGTAAGGCTCTGAATCGTAGTCAAAGGAACCTGTCAGGTTAATTCAAGCGAAAACGACCTTAGCAGTTACGGTCTGAGTTACAAAAAAAGACCGGGGACAGGAGCCGGAAGGAGAGAAAATCTCCCTGTTCCGGCCCTCCGTCTCCGGCCTTCCATCCAGCTCAGCCCGGCTGGCTTATTGGGAAGGTTGCTGTTGCTGCTGTTGCTGCTGGAATTGAATCGAGAGCTCAGACACAATCTGCTGCAAATCGGCGGGCAACGGCGGAATCATTTCGGGCGTCAGGTTCTTGGTTACGTCTGCGGCAGCGACCTGGGCGGTCAGCCAATCGTTGAAGGCCTGCTGGCGGCGTTTCTGCAACTCCTGCTCTTCCACAGGATGCTCGGGGTCTTTCTCCTCCACCTGGATGATGGCGTAGCCATTGTCCAGCTTGACAGGCCCGCCAAGCTGGCCCGGCTCCAACGAGAAAGCGACCTCATCGAACGCGTCGCCCATCTTGCCTCTGAACACCCAGCCCAGCTCGCCGCCATTTTCCGCGGTCTCCTTGTCGTCGGAGACTTCCTTGGCCACGGCGGCGAAGTCTTCGCCCGCCTCGATGCGGGCCTTGGCCGCCTCCGCCTCTTTCAGAGCCTTGGCGTCAGCCGCGTCGATGGCGGCCTGGTCGGGCGTGAGATCGACGCGGGCCAGGATGTGGCGGGCGCAGACCTGATCTTCATCGGGCTTGACGTCGTAGACCTGGATGATGTGATAGCCAAAGTCGGTCTTGACGGGCTCACTGACTTGGTCCTTCTCCATCGAAAACGCGGCCTTCTCGAACTCGGGCACCATCTGGCCCTTGCCGAAACAGCCCAGATCACCGCCGTTGGGCGCGCTGCCCGGGTCCTCCGAGACCTCCTTGGCCACCTCGGCGAAGTCCTCGCCATCTTCCACGATCCGTTTGCGGGCGTCTGTGATCTTCTTCAGCGCGTCGGCCTCGCGTTTTTCTACAGGCGCTTCGGGCTCGGGCTTGATGAGGATGTATCGCACCTTGACCGCTTCATCGGTCTGGTCGAACTCCAATGGCGCGTTTTCCTCCAGCTTCTTGCGCATCAAGAAGGTGGCGAACAGATTGCGGAACTCCTCCTCGGTCAGGCTGCCCTTCGCTTCGAGATTTTGGATGTAGTCGTTATAGCGTTGCTGGAATTCATCCTCGGTCATGGCGGGCTTGGTGTTGGTGACCGTGTCGGAAGATTCCGCGGCGGCCTGTTCCGCCTCTCGGTCATATCCGAACTGCTTTTCGATCTCGGCCTGCACCTCCTCGGGCGTCACCGTGGCGTTATATTCTTTGGCCAATTGTTTCACCACCGTGTCCTCGATCATTTTGTCGAGAACGGTGTAGGCCAATTGCTGCGGATCGGCTAGCTGGTTGTACATCGGTTCGACCGATGAGAGGAATGGATTGGGGCCGCCATTGGAGAATTGCTCGCCGAATTGCAGATATTGGTTGATTTGGGCCACGAGATTGTCCTGTTCGAAGCGCAATCGACGCTTGAACGCCTCTTGCGAAATTTTATCGCGGTTGACGGTGGCGACCGGTTTGTTGGGCTTGATTACATACTCGTTGATCACGCCCACGGCGATGAGGAGCACGACCAGCGCCAATACGATTCCTAGACCGATGTAAATACGTCGCTGCAATTCCTGTTCGCGGCGACGACGGCTGGCGTGGCGTCGCGGTTGTTCATGTTTGAGCTCTTCGGGCTTTTTTTCTTTCGTCTTTTTTGCCATGGCATTGCCTCGTTGGGGGGATGAAACAAAGCAAGGCATAGGAAATCCACTCCTATGCCTCACTCATGCGTCAGATCAATGGTGATGGGGTTCAAACATCTGTTTGCCACCCGCCCGGTTTGTCAACCTCAGGAGCCGTAGCGGCGGATGTGCTCGGCGGTGTAGGGCAGCAGCGCCAGGAATCGGGCGCGTTTGATGGCCACGGCCAGGCGGCGCTGATGTTTGGCGCAAACGCCCGTGCGACGGCGGCTCAACATCTTGCCATAGGGGCTGATGTAGGGCAACAAAAGCTCGGGCTTTTTGTAATCGATGTAGTCGGTCTTTTCTACGCAGAACTGGCATACCTTGGCCCGGCGAGGCCGTGATTGCCGTCCGCGAGGCGCAGGGCGGGCCCGCTGCGGGCTGGGGCGACGTGCGGGCGTCGGAGTCGCTTCCTGAGCGTTCGATTCTACGGTGGGGGCGGTTTCTTCTGCGGAAACAGCTTTGGGAGTTTCTTCTGCCATTTTATTTTACCTCTTTCCTGTTCAGGTCAAACGCCTATCGAGGCGCTGTAATTTCAAATAATGATGGTTTAGAAGGGAAGATCGGGCGCTTCGTCATCCTCGATGAATGAAGATTCCTGGCGCTGGGAATAGTTGCGCTGATCGAGGATGAGCATCTCGTTGGCCACCAACTCGGTGCGATAGTGGCGGCAACCATTGTCGTCTTCCCAATTGCGAGTCTGCAAATGTCCCTCGACATAAACGCGAGAGCCCTTGCGCAGAAACTGATTGCAGATCTCGGCAAGGTTGTTCCAGGCCACGACGTTGAACCATTCCGTCGCTTCCCGGCGCTCGCCGTCGGATGTAACCCAGGTGCGGCTGGTGGCGACGCTGAAGGTCGTAACCGGCTTGCCGCTGGGCGTATAACGCATCTCGGGATCGCGCCCGAGATTGCCGATGATCATAACTTTGTTCAAACTTCTGGTCATCTCGCACTTCCTTGCTGAGAGCTCACGTTAATACTCAAAAGATGATTTTCTGTCGAGATGGCGTTGGCGCGCGGGGTTCAACGATCTTGCTTGCGCACAACCAACTGACGAATGATGTCTTCGTTGATGCCCATGGCCCGGGTGAGCTCCGCCACTTTCGAGCCATCCAATTTGAAATCATACTGGATGTAGGTGGCTTCCAGATGCTTCTGGATGGGATATGCCAGCTTGCGCCGTCCCCAGGGGATCACCTGGATGTCTTCCCCGCCCAGGGAGCTAATGCGATCTTGCAGCCATTGGGAGGCTTTTTCGACGCCCTCTTCATCCAGACCCGGATGGAAAAGGGTCACCATTTCGTACTCAGTCATAGAATTTCTCCTTTTCTATGGATTGGTAGTCACTGGTCAACTTTTTGCAAGGGCCAATGACAGAAAAGATGGATGAGACCGATGGTCGGCCCCTTTTGTCACAACCGAGCAATTATGCCACATAGGGGGCTTTCATCACAAATTCGCGCGCCTTATTTCTCATTTCCGCGGTGGAAAGATGCTTCGCATCGCCGCCCCGACCAGTTCTTTCATCCGCAAAAATTGCATAACCCGCCCGATTTCAGTATAATGCCAAACAGTATCGGGGCGTAGCGCAGTCCGGTAGCGCGCACGGTTCGGGTCCGTGAGGTCGGAGGTTCAAGTCCTCTCGCCCCGACACATGTATGAAGAAGTCGTCCCGATGCGGGCGGCTTCTTTTTTTGCCCGTTCTGGTCGACTCGATCGACTTCAGCCATCATGCCCGACATCCTTCATCAGCTCTCTTATCCCAGGCACAATCATCTGGCGGACGCGCCGGCTCTGGATGTGCGCGATCTCACCGTGCGCTACGGGGATTTTCTGGCCCTGGATGGCGTCAGCTTTCAGGTGCAGCGGGAGGAGCGCGTGGCGGTGGTCGGCCCCAATGGCGCGGGCAAGAGCACGCTGTTCAAGACGGTCAGCGGCATTATCAGGCCCACTTCCGGAGAGATTCACATTTTCGGCCAGCCGCCGGGCGGGCATATCTGCATCGCCTATGTGCCCCAGCGCAGTCAAATCGACTGGAGTTTTCCCGTCACCGTCGCGGATGTGGTGATGATGGGGCGCAGCGGCAAGATCGGCCTGTTTCGCTGGCCTTCCAAAAAGGATTGGGACATCGTCTATGACGCCCTTGAGCAGGTGAACATGCTCGAACTGGCCAAACGCCAGATTGGCGAGCTTTCGGGCGGACAGCAGCAGCGGGTCTTTCTGGCCCGGTCGCTGGCCCAGGAAGCGGAGCTTCTGCTGTTGGATGAGCCTTTCACGGGGCTGGACGCGCCCAGCCAGGAGGCCATTCTCCGTATTCTCGACATCGTGCGGGCCCGGGGCGTCACCGCGTTGGTCTCCACGCACGATCTCGATCTCGCGGCCAGGAATTTCGACAGGATGATGTTGTTGAATCGTCGCATCATCGCCTATGGCCCGCCTGATCAGGTCTACAACGCGGATACGCTCATCGAAGCCTATGGCGGCCATGTGCACACGCTTTCGTTCGAAACCGAAACGCCCGAGGAGTTGATTCTGGCCGACACCTGCTGCGAGGGCCCAGACGAACATCGCTGGAAAAAATAGGTAACTGCTAAGGTCGTTTTCGCTTGAATTAACCTGACAGGTTCCTTCGGCAACGATTCAGCGCCTTGCACGCTTCGTTGCTGGCTGAAAACCACACATCTTACCGCCAAGGTTACGAGAATCTGTCAGGTTTGAATGAAAAAAGGTAACTACTAAGGTGGTCTGTCGCATATCATGTCAAAAACCACAAAGAACACTAAGACACAAAGGCACAAAGGGGAATTTATACATTTTTTCTTCGTGTTCTTAGTGCCTTTGTGCCCTTTGTGGTTTGTTAATCGGGGTACGTTAGCAGTTACGAAAAAAGACAACCAACTGGCATACGTTAGCAGTTACAAAAATAGATAACCATTGAGTCGAATTTTATATGACCATTTCCGCTGACATCATCCCCCAAAATCCGGTTCTCATCATTCATTACCACGAGATCGCTCTGAAACGGGGCAATCAGAGCTATTTCGAGAGCATCCTCAAGCGCAACATCCGGCGTCGGCTGGGGCGTTTTCCCAATGCCCGGGTGCAGCCCATGCGCAATCGCTTGCTGGTGCGCGGTTTGGGTCCGGATGAGGCGCCGCAGGCCCTGGCGCTGTTGCAAAAGGTCTTCGGCGTCGCTCACATCAGCATCGGGACGGAGGTGGCGGCGACCATGCCCGCCATGCAGGCCGCGGCTCAATCCCTGGTGCAGGGCCTCAGCTTCGAATCCTTTGCGGTGCGCCCCAAGCGGGCCGAGAAGCATTATCCCTTCGATTCTCAGGACATCGGCCGGGAAGTGGGTTCGGCGGTGTGGGAGGTCTCTCACGCCCGGGTGGACCTGCGTCACCCCGATCTCGAAGTGTTCGTCGAGGTGGTGCAGGGCAAGGCCTACATCTTCGCCGCCCGCGCGCCCGGCCCTGGCGGCCTGCCCGTGCATAGCAGCGGTCGGGCCATTGTGTTGTTCAGCGCCGGTTTCGATGCGCCCGTGGCCGCATGGCGCATGATGAAGCGGGGTCTCACCCTGCATCTGGTGCATTTTCATGGTCAACCCCACACCGATGACGCCAGCGTGCGCAAGGCCCGAGAGCTGGCGCATGTCCTGGCCGAATGGCACGGGCGCATCCGTCTCACCCTCATCGCCTTTGCGCCCGCACAGGAGATCATCGCGGTGGAGAGCCCCGAGCGTTTTCGCACTATCCTCTATCGCCGTATGATGATGCGCGTGGCGGGACGGCTGGCGTGGAAAAATCGGGCGCGGGCGTTGATTACGGGGGAATCCTTGGGGCAGGTGGCCAGCCAGACTCTGGCCAACATGGCCGCCATCGAGGACGCGGCCTCCTTCCCCGTGCTTCGCCCCCTCATCGGCTTCGACAAGCAGGAGATTCTGGACGAGGCCCGGCGCATCGGCACGTATGACATCAGCGCCCGACCTCACGACGAATCTTGCACCCTGTTCATGCCGCGGCGGGTGGAGACCGCGGCCAAGATCGACGAGGTTCGGGAGGCGGAATCGGGCCTGGACATTCCCTGGATGCTGGAGCAGCTCATGGCCGAGGCCAAAACCGAGGTGATTCACCCCGACTGGTGGGTGGAAGGCGTCAGCAATCGGTAGGCTGCTATGAAAATAGAATGATCGCTGGTTGCTGAAGGTTGGCAAAGCCCACGTTGGGCGAGTCTGCAACGGGCGTGATGCGTACTGCGTAATGCGTAAGGTCGTCACGCATCACGAATCACGCATTACGGGATTGGCCCCCGCACCGTCCTGGCCGCGAGTCATTTTCATCGGTATCGGCGCGCGGCCGCGCGTGGCGCCTGCTTTGAAAATAGAACACGGATGAACACAGAAAAACACGGATAATTCAAAAAATCTGTGACCGAAGGCCGTGTCAATCCGTGTCCTCGTCTTTCAT
>JALWDV010000651.1 GCA_027036755.1 Anaerolineae bacterium | reverse complement strand
CCGCACCAGGATGTCCTCGCCCGCGTAGGCCGAGAGATCCACCTGCTCCTCCACCCAGGCGGCGGATTCGCCATTGCTTTTGCCCGTGTAGCCGGGGCCGTACGCGTTGCCGTTGGGGTTTTCGCGGGTGGTGCGATCCGTTTCCAGGATCGTCCAGGTCTTCCCGCCATCCACACTGACCTCGACATACGCGTAATCCCACAGCTCCTCGATGTCGTACCAGGTGAAGAAATGCAGCGTGGCCGCGTCGGTTTGGGATAGATCCACCGGGAAGGTGAGCCGCGTGTCCGATTCATCCACCCGATTGCTCCACCAGGCCCAATCGCCGCTGTGCGCATCGGTCGCGGCCAGATGGGTGATGGAATCCCCGTCGAAGGTGATGGTCAGCGCGTTTTCGGCGGGGAAGGTGTGGTAATCCGCCGCGTACTGATGCACGGTTTCGGAATGCGCCACAGGCAGCGTCGTAAACATCTCAGCGGGCTCCATTTCATCGAGATCGTAGTCGGAATAGCCCCAACGCCCGTCCGCCAGCGAGGGATCATTCAGCCAGTTGGCCACGACCCAATCGCCAAAGAATTCGTCAGCCGTCTCGCCCGCGCCGATCTGTTGCAGCACGTCGCCCACGGCCTCCATGCCGTTTTTGTCATCGGCCACCAGGGCTTTGGTCGCGTCTTCGCCAAAACGGTGGAGGAAATAACGCATGAAAAGGTAGGCGTTGCCGTAATGGGCGTAGCTTTCATCGCTATCGGGCCAGGTGTTGAGCTGGAGATCGGGGTCCTGGGCGAAAACGTTATCGGGACGGAGGCCGTCGGTGCGGCCCAGACCGTTCAACTCCGACGCCAGCTCGGAAGCGCCCTCGTTCATCCATGTCGATTCGTTCTTGTCCTGATACCAGTGGATCATGTGCTGGAATTCGTGGGCCAGGGTGCCGTTGTAGAAGCGCGTGCCCGGCCTGTTGTTATCGACATTGATGTAGAACATCTCTTTTTCGTTGGAATAAGGGTGAATCGCCGCGGGGATTTCATCCGCGGAGGAGAAATATCCGGCGATGGTGTCGCCCAGATTGTGGGCGTGCAGCACATGCAGCCGGGGATCGCCATCGATGCCCGGCTTCCATTCGCTGCCGAAGAACTCGCGATCGGTGGGATAAATCTGCTCGTCGAAGAACCGAGCGGCCTTGCGCAGGTCTTTCTTTTTCACCTTTTTGTCATCGACCTCGCGCCACATGTAAACATGCTCGCCCTTGACCATCAGCTCCGCGTCGATCTGCCAGTTATCATCGGTGTCGCTGTTGCTGACCCAGAAGGTGATGACGTCTCCCTCCTCGTAATCGGGCGGAGAATCATTGACCACCGGGTTCACTTCGCCCAGTTCGGGGCGCAGTCGCGCGGCCAGGTCGATGGGATCGTTGACGGGAGCCACCACCGATTGGATCAGTTCCTCGGTGGCGGGCTGTTCGGCGGCGGGCGTTGCGCCCGGAATCGGCGTGGGGGAAGGGAATGGCGTGGCCGTGGGGCCTGCAGGCGTGGCCGCGGGCGTGTCCAGTTCGGGCGTGATCACATATCCCACATCAGTGGTCCCCGCCTTATGGTCTTCAATGGCCTGCCAGATGTAAAGGCCCGAGCCGCATGTGACGGAAACGGCGCAGCAGGAAAGGAGCAATGTCAGCAAGACAAGCAGAAGCAGGGTGTTTTTCGACATTATTGTTGATTCCAGCAAGATTCTAAGAGAGGGATTTCAGCGCCATCGACTGCTCGCACGCCCGCGGCGTCGAGATCGATGTAGGTGCGCTGATGAGGGAGATAGAACCAGGTGTAAATGCGGAAACAAACTCGCTGGCTTTCGCCGTCCGGGGCCGGGCGCACGTCCTCCAACGCCAGGCGGCGATCCATGAAATCGCGCAGGTGGAGTTGCCAACGCCAATCGCGGGCGGCGTTGATGACCAGGCGCTGCTCGGGGCCGGAGACTGGGGGTTGGGGCGGCGGCAGCCAGATGGGCAATGTCGCCAGCGGCAAGAGGACGATGATGAGGATGAACAACAACCGCTGAGTCCAGGAACGGGATGTCCTATGAAGTCTGCGCCCCAACCAGGCTATGACAGCGCCAAAGCTAAGAACTATACTGTAATAGAAAAATGTGTTTCGGACAAATGACACCGGATCGAAGACGACGATGTCGCCTGTCTCGATGTGATAAGTGGGAAAGGGATACCCCCGCCATCCCGGACACAGTCCTTCGCATCCCACCTGGTAGGGAGGGACGCGGAAAAGCTGGCTGGAGAGATAGCTTAATCCCAGGGCTGCGAGCAGAAAAATCGCGATCCACTCCAGCCCGCGCGGCGTCCACCGCAGCCACCACACGATGAAGAGGATGATGACCAGAATTTGCAGCAGGGCGAAGAGGATAAGGAAGATGGACATGGGAATATCGCGCAAGCGGCTGACGCTGAGCCAACAATTTCAAATGGGTGTGTCCAAAATGAGTTGGAAAGTTAAAATAGTCCCTTCATTGGCTGGGCGCTTCGCGCCCGCGGCCAGCGCCGGGGGATGAAGTCCCCCGGCTAGAAACAGCGCCCCTGCGGGGCTAGCCGGATTTATCCGGCGCTGTTTTGTA
>JALWDV010000650.1 GCA_027036755.1 Anaerolineae bacterium | reverse complement strand
ACAGGCCCCAGGTGGGATCGTGCATGAAGCCCATGATCTCGCCCGGATTGACCAGCAGCGCCTCGCCCACCCGCTCCTTGCTCGGGGTGTGATTGTGCCCGAAGCAGACCAGATCGAACTGGCCCGACTGGGCAATGCGCAGCGCGGGTTCGGGATAGTGGATCATGGCGATCTTGCGCCCGAAAAGCTCCAGTTCGGCGTAGTCGCCGTGATGCGTGACGTGCTCGTATTGGGCCGCCAGGGTGTGGATGAGCCGCCCGTCGCCTTCGTTGTTGCCGAAGATGATGTGAATCGGGCCGGAAAAACGGTCGGCCATGATCTTGACGACAAAAGGCGCGTTCATATCGCCGCAGTGCAGCAGCGCCTCGGCCCCCATCTCGTTGGCCTGATTCAGGGCTTTTTCCAGATTCCAGATGTTGTCGTGACTGTCAGAAAAGATAGCGATTTTGGGCATGAACGCCTCCGCGGGGAATTTGTTTGAGAGGGGAGAATGCAGGCGGCACGAGCAACGGCTCGCCGATACCGATGAAAATGATTCGCGGCCAAGACGGCGCGGGAAGCCGATTTCGTAATGCGTAATGCGTGATACGTAACGCTTTTACGAATTACGAATTACGCATCACGCCAGTTGCAGACTTGCCCAACGTTGGCTCTGCCAACCCTCAGCAATCAGAGATCATTCTGTTTTCAAAGTAGATAAGGAAGTTTTATCAGCGATCCTGTGTTAGATCATACCAATGGGGAGCATCCTGTGCAACAATAACGACAACAGGGACGCATGATGGAAACGCTCATTCTCTTCGCAGGCGACTCCAATCAGGGCATCCTCTACGCCGGACAGGCGCTCATCGAGGCGGCGATAGAGGCGGGATGGCACGCGGCCTGCGTGGATTCGGGCCGGCAGGGGGATGTGGAGCATTGCATCATCATGCTCAGCCGCAAACCCCTGCAGCGAGGCCCGGCCGCCATGCCCGAGGTGGGCTTGCTGGCCAGCCTGTCCGCGGCGGACGCTTTCGAGCGCACCATCGAACCGGGCGGCCTGCTGGTGCTGAATGCCAGGGAGATCAGACGGCCCGCGCTGCGCCGGGATGTGGATGTGGTCATGGTTCCGGTGGCGGAGACGCCGGAAGACCCGTCGCTGGCCACGCTGACGCTGCTGGGCGCGCTGGTGGCGCTCACCGACTGGGCGTCTTTGGATGAGGTGATGAGGGTGGTGCGCAAGAGCTGCGTAGGGGATGCAGCCTGCAAGGCGTTCCAGCGGGGCGCATTTTTCGTGGAAGAGATGCTGACGAGCGCCTCCGCCGAAGCGGCCTGATGGGATCGGCGCGACGATTTCTGACGGGGAGGGTTTTTCCATTAGAATAGGTAACTCGCATGAGGGCGCGGTGTAGCCGTGCGCTGGCATCGCGGCGCTCTCCATCTTTTTTTTGCAACCAACCGTAACTGCTACGCCCCCCGGAAACCACAAAAGGGCACAAAGGCACTAAGAACACGAAGAAAAAATGTGTAAATTCCCCTTTGCGCCTTTGTGTCTTAGTGTTCTTAGTGGTTTTCGGGTGACAAGCGGCGACGATCTTAGTTGTTACAACCAACCCCCATTTTGGCGCATTCCGCCATCTACCATCTCTATCGGAGGACTGATTTATGAGTGATTGTGAATCCCCGCTGAAAGGCAAATGGGCGCTGATTCTGGGCGCGTCCAGCGGTTTTGGCGCGGCCACGGCCCGCAAGCTTTCATCCAAGGGCATGAACATCTTCGGCGTGCATCTGGATATGAAACAGACCCTGCCCCGGGTGCGCGAGGTTATCAGCGACATCGAGGCCAACGGCGGCAAGGCGGTGTTCTTCAACATGAACGCCACCAACGAGCGCAAGCGGGCCAAGGCCCTGAAGAAGATGAAGGCGGAGCTGGAGGCGTCGGGCGAGGAGCACATCTGGCTGATGATGCACTCGCTGGCCTTTGGCACCCTCAAGCCCTTCTTCGCCGAAAATCCCGAAGACGCCATCGATCCCGCTTCCATGAACATGACCCTGGAAGTGATGGCGCATTCCCTGGTTTATTGGACTCAGGCTCTGTGGCGGGAAGGCTTGTTGGGCCGGGGCAGCCGCATCTTCTCCATGACGTCGGAAGGCTCGCACCGGGTGGTGCCGGGCTATGGCGCGGTGTCCGCGGCCAAGGCGTCGCTGGAATCCCACACCCGGCAGATCGCGATGGAGCTGGGCCCCCACGGCGTTCTGGCCAACTGCATCCAGGCTGGCGTCACCGATACGCCCGCACTGCGACAGATTCCGGGCCACGAACAGATCATCGAGGCCAGCATCCGCCGCAACCCCGGCAAGCGCATGACCGTGCCCGAGGATGTGGCCAACACCATCGCCGCGCTGGCCGTTCCCGAAGTCTCATGGATTTCGGGCAGCGTCATCTTCGTGGATGGCGGCGAAGACGTTACGGGATGAGATTTCAAGTGCGTCGCACCGCCGACAGCAGTTTCAAATGGGTGCGTCCCAAATGAGTTGGAAAGTTAAAATAATCCATTCATTAACGGGGCGCTTCGCGCCCGCGGCCAGCGCCGGGGGATGAAGTCCCCCGGCTAGAAACAGCGCCCCTGCGGGGC
>JALWDV010000649.1 GCA_027036755.1 Anaerolineae bacterium | reverse complement strand
TGACATAGCAATTCCAAATTTAGAATCCGCAAGCGGAAAGGAGGCCGGGAGGGGTGAAATCGCCTCCTTGCCGCTTGCGGATTCTAAATTTGGAATTGCTATGTCACGGCAAACCTGCTTGCGTTTCTTCTTTGGTCAATCACCGACGGGAGTTGCAGAATGACGGACATGAATTCCCCTCATGCCCCTTATCCACGCTTCGCCCGCCGCCGGAACGCATTTCCGGCGGGCGCGACAGGAAAAACTTCTTGCGCTGCGGCGGATATGTGATCCGACACCGGTAGTCGGCCTACCGCCAACGCCGGGGGATGAAGTCCCCCGGGCTAGAAACGGCGCCCCTGCGGGGCTAGCCGAGGTGCGACTCACTTTCCACAAGCCGTGGCCGCGTCTCTTCGCGTTCTGAAGTTGCCCAGGCGGAGCGTAGAACCAACGCCTGTTTCAAGTGAGTTGCACCTTGGGGCCCGGCGCTAACCCCGCCGGAACGCATTTCCGGCGGGCGCGATGGAAAAACCTCTTGCGCCGCGGCGGATGTGCGATCCGCCGCCAGCGTTCGTCCCACCGCTGATGGTGCGTCCACTGAACACTGCCTCACTGAAAACTGAACTCTGACTCACCCCCCTCATGCCCCTCATCCTCGCCTCCGCTTCGCCCCGCCGCCGCCAATTGCTGGCCGCGTTGGGCATTCCCTTCGCCGTCGATGTGGCCGACATCGACGAAAGCCGCGTGGGTGCGGAAACGCCCGTAGCCCACGTGCGCCGTCTGGCCGAGGAAAAGGCCCGGGCCGTGGCCGCCCGCCGCCGGCAAGACGTGATCCTGGCCGCGGACACCATCGTCGCGCACCAGGGCCGCATCCTGGGCAAGCCGCGGGACGCGGCCCACGCCCGCGCCATGCTGCAATGGCTGCGCGAGCGGGCCCATCAGGTCATCACCGCGGTGGCCGTGGCTCACGATGGGGCAGTCGCTTCCGGGCTGGATGTGAGCGTCGTCACCATGCGGGCGTACAGCGATTCGGAAATCGACGCCTACATCGCGTCCGGCGATCCTTTCGACAAGGCGGGCGCGTACGCCATCCAGCATCCCGGATTTGCGCCCGTGGCCCGGCTGGAAGGCTGCTACGCGGGCGTCATGGGCCTGCCCCTGGCCCTGACCGCGCGCCTGCTGTCCGCCGCGGGCCTGGCTCCCGCGCCCGACTGGCCCCGAGCCTGCCACGCCATCACCGGGCGTTGCTGCCAGCTTTACTGATCACATCCACATCCCATGCTGCCATTCGACATCCCTCCCGCCCTCACCGTCAGCCAACTGGCCGAGCACATCACCCATCTCGTCCGCAGCGACATCGTTCTCTCCGACATCTCGGTCAGCGGGGAGATCAGCAACTTCGTGCGGGCCAAATCGGGCCATCTCTACTTCTCGCTGAAGGATGAGAAAGCCGCCATCGCCTGCGTGATGTGGCGGGGCCGGGCTGCTGCTCTGGTGGAAAGGCCCCGGGATGGACAGCGGGTCATCGCCCGCGGCCACATCGATTTCTACGCGCCGCGCGGCAACCTGCAACTCATCGTCCACGCCATGACGCCCGAAGGGGGCGTGGGCGAGCTCTATCGCCGTTTCGAGGCGCTCAAACAGCAGTTGCAGGCCGAAGGCCTGTTCGACGCGGCCCGCAAGCGGCCATTGCCCATGCCGCCGAGACGCATCGCGGTGATCACCTCGGCCACGGGCGCGGCCCTGCGAGACATCCTGCGGGTGTTGCGCACGCGTTGGCCCCTGGCCGACGTGCTGGTGGCCCCGGCCCTGGTGCAAGGGGCCGATGCGCCCGCGTCCATCCTGGCCGCGCTCTATCAGCTTTACGCCCGGGATGACATCGATGTCATCATCCTGGCCCGGGGCGGCGGCTCCATCGAGGACCTGTGGGCCTTCAACGATGAGGGGGTGGCCCGCATGGTGGCCGAATCTCCCGTGCCGGTGGTGACGGGCGTGGGCCACGAGACCGATTTCACCATCGTGGATTTCGTGGCGGATCATCGGGCTCCCACGCCCAGCGCGGCCGCGGCCGCGGTCACGCCCGACATCGCGGAATACCGCCGTCTGCTGGCGGGCGCAGAGCAATATCTGGCCGATCTCATCACCGCAGCCATCGCCCAACGGCGGCTGACGGTGGAGCGTCTGCAATCGACGCTGCGCCAGCAAGCGCCCCTGTATCGCATCGATCAGCAGCGGCTGATGGTGGATGATCTCGTCCGGCGACTGAGCGCCAGCCTGTCGCATCGCCTGCAGCGCCATCGCCTGGAAGTGGATGGTCTGAGCAAGCGGCTGGCCGCGTTGAACCCCAGCGCCGTTCTCTCCCGGGGCTACGCCATCGTGCAGGATGACGCGGGGCGCGTGATTCAGTCGGTGGGGCGCACGCATCCGGGCCAGCATCTGCGCATTACCGTGGCGGACGGGGATTTTGGGGCCAGGGTGGAGAAATGATATGGGTGCGTCCTTTTTCGGTTGAAGCGTTTGCCACGTCCGCCCGGCGATGAAGTCGCCGGGCTACAAAACAGCGTCGGATAAATCCGGCTAGTACAAGGAGGCGTAAGTCGTTGTATAGTTGGTTGCTTGCGCTTGCGCCCAGCCGGA
>JALWDV010000648.1 GCA_027036755.1 Anaerolineae bacterium | reverse complement strand
CAGCTTTGGCCGCTGATCGTTTGCCCCCACCCCAGCCCTCCCCCGCCCAGTCGCTCCGCTCCTTTGCGGGAGAGGGAGCCGCTGGTTTGCAGAGGAATTTTGCAGGCGGAGAGGTCTTCCCCCCCCGCTTGCGGGGGGGGAGCGAGGGGGGGCCTGCCGCAGCAAACGCCAAGCCACCGAAGACAGACTACGTTAGTGGTTACTACGCTTTACGTTTGACGCGCTTTGCCAGGCGTTGGCCCCATGAAATTGTAAAGATGCAGGAATGACGATCTGCACCACGCCCCATTTTCGATACCGCCATGCCTCCCGCCAAACGCCAGATTTCCGCCTTCGACATCATCGGCCCGATTATGGTCGGCCCTTCCAGCTCGCACACCGCGGGCGCGGTGCGCCTGGGGCGTCTGGGACGGGCCATCCTCGGCGCTCAGCCAACGCGGGCGATCCTGGGGCTGCACGGCTCTTTCGCCCGCACCGGCCGCGGCCATGGCACCGATCGGGCGCTGGTCGCGGGCCTGTTGGACATGGCGACCTCTGATCCCCACATTCGTCAGAGTCTGGAGCTGGCCCGAGACGCGGGCATGGACGTGGTTTTCCGCATCGTGGACCTGGGCGAGGACGCCCACCCCAACTCGGTGAGCATGGTTCTGGAAGCTGGCCAGCGAGTGGTGAGGGTGATTGGGGCTTCCATCGGCGGCGGCATGGTCGAAATTCAGGCGGTGGATGAGTATCCCATTCACTTTACGGGTGAGCACGAGACCCTGCTGGTGGCTGCAGAAGATCGTCCGGGAACTATTCACGTCATTACGGGCCTGTTTCTGCACTATCGCCTCAACATCGCCTTCTCTCGCGTCGAGCGCAAGCAGCGGGGGGGAGAGGCCATTCAGGTCTTCGAAACCGATGATCCCATCCCCGATGTCCTTGTGGAAGCCCTGGAGGACTACGATTGGGTGCGTTGGGCCCGCCACATCCCCCGGCTTGCCCATTCATAACCCTGGTGTATGCTCATGCTCAATTCCCTGGCCGAACTCATCGCCCTGGCCGAAGCGCAAGGCCAACCCATCCACGAGATCGCCATCGCCCGCGAGGTCGAGCAGAGCGGCCGCGACCGGCAAACCGTATGGGAGCTAATGCACAAACGCCTGCTGGTCATGCGTCAGAGCGCAGAGGAGGGCGTTTCTCGTCCTGTGGAATCCCTCAGCGGCATCAGCGGGGGCGCGGCATGGCGCTTGTGGCGGCGGCTGGAGGAGGGCTATCAGCCCATCACCGGCCCGCTCCTCAGCCGGGCCATCGCCCGGGCAATGGCCGTCAACGAGGTGAACGCGGGCATGGGGTGCATCGTGGCTACGCCCACCGCGGGCTCTGCCGGCATCCTGCCCGGGGTGCTGCTCACCCTGCAAGAGGCTTATGGCTTCAGCGATGCGCAACTGGTGAACGCTCTGTTCACTGCCAGCAGCGTGGGCGCGGTCATCGCCCGCCGGGCCAGCATCTCGGGCGCCGCAGGCGGATGTCAGGCCGAAACGGGCAGCGCCGCGGCCATGGCCGCCGCGGCTGCGGTGGAGCTGCTGGGGGGAACGCCGCGGCAATCGGGCCAGGCTGTCGCCATCACCCTCAAGAACATGCTGGGGTTGGTGTGCGATCCCGTGGCCGGGCTGGTGGAGGTTCCCTGCGTCAAACGCAACGCCGCGGGCGCGGCGCAATGTTTCATCGCCGTCGATATGGCCATGGCGGGCATCGAGAGCGTGATTCCGCCCGACGAGGTCATCGACGCCATGGCCCGCATCGGGCGTCTCATGGATCCTCGTTTCAAAGAGACCGCAGAAGGCGGACTCGCGGCCACGCCCACCGGACAACGTCTGGCGCGGATGATCTGGCAAGGCAAGCCGCCGGAGGAGCTTGGGCCGGCGTAGATTGCCCTCATGCGTCGCATGTTTTTCTCACATCAAACGTTTCTGGACTATAATCAGGTGTTGAGAGACGTTGCTTCTTGCAATCCGACGTAGCTGCTATGAAAATCGATAGAATGATCACTGGTTGCTGAAGGTTGGCAAAGCCCGCGTTGGGCGAGTCTGCAACCGGCGTGATGCGTGACGACCTCACGCATCACGTATCACGCATTACGTCTCTCCTATGTCATTTCGAGGGAGCGCAGCGACCGAGAAATCCCCTTGTAACGAACATTGACAAAACAATCCGGTTATAGGCCCGGGGCGCTTCGCGCCCGCCGCCAGCGTCGGGGGATGAAGTCCCCCGGCTAGAAACAGCGCCCCTGCGGGGCTAGCCGGATTTATCCGGCGCTGTTTTGTAGCCCGGCGACTTCATCGCCGGGCGGACGTGGTAAACGCCACTATTGCCGATTTAATTTGTGAACATTCATTACAGGGAGATTCCTCCTCCCTGCGGTCGTCGGAATGACGTAGCAAGAGATTTTCGTTCGTTATATGGTGAGCAATCGCTCATGGCGACTGCTATGAAAATAGAACACGGATGAACACAGAAAAACACGGATAATTCAAAAAATCTGTGACCGAAGGCCGTGTCAATCCGTGTCCTCGTCTTTCATCGGTATAGGCGCGGGCTTGCCCGCCACATGAAGAAGGTGCGTCATTGTCTTGACG
>JALWDV010000647.1 GCA_027036755.1 Anaerolineae bacterium | reverse complement strand
TGGGGCCCATTGGCTCCATCGTCGCATTGTTCTTCGCCCTTTATTTCTATAAATCGGTGATGAAGTACAGCGAGGGCACAGACAGGATGATCGAAATCGCCCAGGCCGTGCGCGAAGGGGCGATGGCTTATCTGTCTCGCCAATACAAAGTGGTGGCCGCGGCCTTCGTGGCGCTGTTCATCATCTTTCTGATTTTGGCGTATGGATTCTCGGTTCAGAACAAAGTCGTGCCTTTCGCCTTTCTTACCGGCGGCTTTTTCTCCGGCTTGTGCGGTTTTCTGGGCATGAAGACGGCCACCAACGCGTCGGCCCGGGCCGCCAACGCCGCTCGCAAGGGTCTTAACGACGCTTTGACCATCGCCTTCCGCGCCGGCGCTGTGATGGGGCTGGTGGTGGTTGGCTTTGCGTTGCTGGATATCTCCGCCTGGTTCCTCGTTCTCTACTATCTCTTCCCGCCCGACTTCTTCGGCGCGGCGGCCAGTCCTCTGCCCCAGATCACCGTCATCATGCTGAGCTTTGGCATGGGCGCTTCGTTGCAGGCCCTGTTCGCCCGGGTTGGCGGCGGCATCTACACCAAAGCCGCTGATGTGGGCGCCGACCTGGTGGGCAAGGTGGAAGCGGGCATCCCCGAAGACGACCCCCGCAACCCCGCCACCATCGCCGATAACGTGGGCGATAATGTGGGCGACGTGGCTGGCATGGGCGCCGACCTCTACGAATCTTACGCCGGCTCAATTCTGGCGACGGCCGCCCTGGGCGTGGCCGCGGTCAGCGTGGCCGGAGCCAGCTTCATGGGGGGCGTCAGCCTCATCGAGATGCAATTGCGCTATCTGGCTGCGCCGGTGGCCCTGGCGGGCATCGGCGTGCTGCTGTCTATCGTGGGCATCTTCTTGGTGCGCACTCGCGAGGGCGCAACCATGGCCGAGCTGATGGGCGCGCTGGGCAAAGGCGTCAACGCCAGCTCCCTCGGCATCGCTATTCTGGCGGGGCTGGTGGTTTATATCCTCAAATTGCCCAACTGGTGGCAGGTGTGGGTGGCTATCGTCACCGGCCTGGTGGTGGGCATCATCATCGGCAAGGCCACCGAGTATTACACATCGCACGCCTATAAGCCCACCAGGGGCATCGCCAAAGCCGCGCTGACCGGCCCTGCCACCGTCATCATCGAAGGGCTGGCCGTGGGCATGAATTCCACCATGATCCCGGTGCTTGCCATTGCGGTGGGCATCTTCATCAGCTTCTACATCGTGGGCGGCGCAACCAACACGCTGATGGGCCTGTTCGGCGTGGGCATCGCCGCGGTGGGCATGCTCTCCACTTTGGGCATCACCCTGGCCACCGACGCCTACGGCCCCATCGCCGACAATGCGGGCGGCAACGCCGAGATGTCGCATCTGCCGCCCGAGGTGCGTCAGCGCACCGACCAGTTGGACGCGCTGGGCAACACCACCGCAGCCACGGGCAAGGGCTTCGCTATCGGCTCCGCGGCCCTGACCGCCCTGGCTCTGCTGGCGGCTTATCTGGAAGAAATCCGCTACGGCCTGAATCATCTGGCGGAAATCAGAAAAGTGAATGTGGCGGGCGAGATGGTGCCGGTCGCAGACCTGAGCATGAAGCAATTTATGACTTATTTCGATGTGACGCTGCTGAATCCGGCCGTGCTCATCGGCGTGTTCATTGGCGCAGTCACCGCCTTCTTCTTTGCGGCTCTGACCATGGAGGCGGTGGGCCGGGCCGCTGGCGGCATGGTGGAGGAGGTGCGTCGCCAGTTCCGCGAGATGCCCGGCATCCTGGAGGGCAAGACCAAGCCCGATTACGCCCGCTGCGTCGAGATCAGCACCCAGGCGGCCCAGAAAGAGATGATCATGCCTGCCCTGCTGGGCGTGATCGTGCCGCTCATCGTGGGCGTGCTGCTGGGCGTGCCCGGCGTGCTGGGCCTGCTCATCGGCGGCCTCACGGCCGGTTTCGCCCTGGCGATTATGATGGCCAACTCTGGCGGAGCCTGGGACAACGCCAAGAAGTACATCGAAGAAGGCGCACATGGCGGCAAAGGCTCCGACGCCCACAAGGCCACCGTGGTGGGCGACACCGTCGGCGATCCTTTCAAGGACACCTCGGGCCCCTCGCTGAACATCCTCATCAAGCTGATGTCCATGGTGTCGGTGGTTTTCGCGGGCCTGGTGGCGTCGCTGTACGGCGGCTTTGGTCTGCTGGGCATGTTCCTGCACTAATCGCCCATTCCTGCGCTGATTGCAAAAAAAACGAGGCCTCGGAGCGAAGCTCCGGGGCCTTTTGTTTACGCGCCGCCCGGGGCGACTCACTCGCCCGGGATCAGATCGAAATCGAATTCGCCCACCCGGTTGGATGAAGACGACGCGCCGCCCGAAAGCGCATCAGTGACCAGATAGTAGTGATTGACAGCCGCATCCCCGCGGGCGTTGCTGTCATCGAAGCGCCAGGGAGACGCGGTGACAGCTCCATAAGCATTGCCCTGGGGCGAAAAATAGGGCTCGGAGCTGCGCCAGACCTGGAATTGGTTGTACCAGAGCAGGCTGTCCCAGCTCAGGCGCACGCCCGCCGCGCCCAGCTTCGCGATCTCGATGATGGGGAGGTAGAGGGGCGTTCCATATTCCAACGCGCCGATGTCGAGAACATCATCCTGGGGCCGGGGCTCCTGGGCCTGATGCTTGACGTACTGGCTGCTCAGGTCGTGGGCCGGGAGCGCGGCGGCGTTGAGAGGGCCGCCCGCGTTCACACACTGGGAATTCGCCGCGAGATGATAATCCTGATTCGATTCATCCACAAAACCGGGAGACGAGCCGGTGATATTGCCGCCATCGTCGTAGATGGTCCCCGCCAGACCCGAATGACTGTCCACCCAGCCCGGCTTCGTCCAGTTGTTGCGCAGGCGGAGCGCGCCCGTTTCATCCAGCATGGCCAGCCTGTCGCCCGGTGCGGTGACGTAGAGGATGTTGTTGCGGGCGTCCGCGGTCTCGTCATTGGTCGAAAGACGCATCAGCGTGGTGTTGCCCGAGCGGGTGGAGATGACGGTGTTGTTGTAGAAATAGAGCGTCCCCTTGCGATAATCGCTGGAGGCGCCGCTATCACCGCCATAATGCAGAATCTGGCTGTTGCCCGCGCCATCAGGCTCGATGAGAATGTTGCCATAGACAAAAGTCTGTCGATAGCGTGGATCATTCACGATGTCCGGGTTGTCCTCCGCGTCCACCAGATCGAGCTGCCGATTGCCGCCCTCGATCCAGTTGTAGCGCACCACCAGGCCCGCGGAGCGATCCTTGAGATTGTTGCCGCCGCAGCCATTGCATAGCGGCCCGAAATGATTGAACTGATACACCATGCCGATGGCCTCGGTGTAGGCGTTGTGCTGATAATAGCTGCCGCTGACGCCGTTGTCGTAAATCCAGTTGCCGTCGATGGTGATATCGCGCGAAGCCGGAGAGACGAAAATGCCGTTGCCCGAATCGTGGATGATGCAGTTCTTGAGGACGATGTGCTGACCATCCTCCACATAGAACGAGGCGGCGTTGCTCGCGTAGCTCTGCGGCGAGCCCCCGTCGTCGGTGAATTGATAAGGCGGGCGTCCGCTGCGGATGTCCAGATTCTCCACCACGATCCACATGGCCGTTTGCACGTTGGGAACGCTGGCCGCGCCGATCTTGATGACCCCGCGCGCCTCATTCCAGTAATTTAGTTGAGTGCGAGTGGTGGCGTCCCGCCCATCGATGACGGGTAAATCGCCCTGAGCGTTGGGCACGCCTCGCACCACCAGCGGCTCCGCCTGGGTGGCCTGCACCGCAATCACCCATTTCTCCTTATAGGGCTGCGCTCGCCAGTAGATGAGCACGGTGTCGCCCGGGCCCAGGCTCTCCCAGGGCACATCGCCGATGTTGGCGTAGGGCTTGCCCGGGCCGACTTCATAGGTGGTCGCTCCCGGGCTGGCAAAGGAAACAACGAGGGTGATGGACAGGATGAAAATCGAGAACAAGATAGCAACAGATAACCGGCGCACAGCAATCCTCCCGGGGTTGGGTGTGAGGGATTGGAGAAGCAAAGGGAAGGTTTTATCGATAGACGTTATCAGAAATAAGAAAGTTGCAACGATGTCTCATAAGTAAAGACGTCAGTTTCGGCGTTTCGGGCCTGCCATCATCATTATCCCGATCGCCGCTCTCATCCGCAACCGCCCGCCTCGCCCCCGACCGCCCTCTTTTCCCATTCTCCCGATAAAAAACGCCCGTCCTGGCTGAGCAGGCGGGCGTTGTCATATCGATTCAACAAATGCAGCCTGCGATCAGGCGGGCGCAGGCGCTTCCACGGGCAGAATCTCATACTCGTAGCTCTTCTCGCCCGAGGTGGAGCTGGAAACGGTGCAATAGCGCTCGTGGGCCAGATAGATGGCTGTCTCCATGATTTTGTTCGTCACGCCTTCGCCCTTGATGCGATAAACGAGATGATAATGGGTGAAGGTCATGGGCCACTTGTCGATGTGTTCGCCCGTGACCTCGATCTCGAAAAATTCGATATTCAGACGACGTTTGTGCATCACTGCGATGATGGTAGTGCCCATGCAGCCGCCCAACGCGGCCAGCAGCAAGTGGCTTGCGCCCATGGATTTGCCGGGCGGGTTCGGGCCGGTAACGCCCACCGCGCCGCCTTCGTCATTGTCATAGGCGATGAATTCACGCTCTTTGGTCCAGCGCAAGGTTACTTTCTTCGTCATAGAGCCATTCTCCTTCAGAGATGCGGGATTGTGTGATCTTCAGATTACTTGGATGCAACAAAATGCGATTTCATTACAAATCCAGCGTCATTTCATTCTGGCGCAGCACCACCTGGTAGGCCATGGCCGCGAACAGGAAGTTCAGTTTGGAAGCCACCGGTTCGTTGGGGAGCTGGGGCGTGGTGTTGAACGCGAGATGCAGATTTTGCAGCAACGCCCGACCAGCGCTTTTGTATCCCACCGCAGGATCGACCGCGACATCCATCAGAGGCATGCGGCCATCCCTGGGCGCAAATCCCAGCAGATAAGCCACGGGCCCGTCGTCGCGCACGATGGCCCACCCCTTCATGCCGATGTCGGTGTAGCGCAGCAAGGTGTCCTTTTCCCGCTGCCAGCAGGGCCGCTCCTCGCGCCATGCGTCGAAGTAGTTGGTCAGAAGGAAATCAGGAGCCATCTCCACCCAGCGTTCGCGGTGGATAGGCAGCGGCCCCTGAGAGGCGGACCGCTCCCACACCAGCAGCTCCCGGCCCATGCGCCAGCCCAGATGGGTGTAGAGATCGATGGCTGGCTGGTTGCTGCTGAGCACCTCCAGTTGCAAACGCTTCACGCCCAGCCTGCGGGCGTTCTCGATGACGCCCGTCATCAGCGCCCGGGCCACGCCCTGTCGCCGACGGTCGGGCAGCACCCCCAGGCCCGAGACCCAGCCTCGCTCGCCGCGGCGGGCCAGCAGCGCCAGCCCGATGAGCTCATCACCATCCCGGGCCGCCAGCGAATGGTCGAGAAGAATATCGTGCGCTCGCACAAAGAAATCGAACTGCCCCGAATGGAAGCGGATGGGCGTGTCATAGTCCTCGTAACAGGCGTTGAGCAGCGCAGCCAATTGGAGAGAGGATGCTTCAGAGGCGGAAATCAGAGAGTAGGACATGGGGCGGCAGGGGTCAATGGTCAGTGGGGAGCGGGGCGGGCGAGGATGGAGAGGGCGGAGTAGTCAACACCGGATATCCAACACCCGATTCCATCCGTAGCTGCCGGAATTCAGTTTGCAGAGCAACTTTGTGCGTTTCGGGCAAAAACTCGCCCGCACGGCGTTCAATGATACCCGTTTCAGCTCATTTGCGCCAAACCCGGCCGCGGCCACCAGCGCCCGATACTCCTGATTCGAGATGTGTTAGACGCGTAGCGCATTGAGATCAGGAAAAATGGTAATGGCGTAATGTGACATTGTCAAGGTAGTTACAAGTCGTAACTGCTAACGTGACTGGGCAGTTACTTAAAACCTCGATAGGTCTCGATGAGATTAGGGCGGAGAGCCGAGATGGAAAGCTGCGCCTGCTGCATCCCCAGCAGCACCGCGCCCAGCACGGGGGGCGCATCCAGCCGCACGAAGCGGGCGCGGGGGGCTTCTTGCCGGATGCCCGCTTTCATGGGCTCGGTCAGCATGGGGCCGCCGTTGAACATGCTGCCCACCAGCACCACGTCGAAGGCCAGATCCTGGAAGCGCAACTGGCGGATGACCCCTTTCGCCAGATCGGCCAGCTCTTCGCCCGCCCAGCGGATGAGCCCTCGGGCCACCGCATCGCCCTCCTCGGCCACCTGAAAGACCAGGGGGGCCAGGTCCGGGCCAGGATGGAAATATCCAAGCTGGACGCCTTCCAGCAGATGTGCGGCGTCCGGCGCTCCGAAATGCTCGACGAACGCGGGCGTCAGGGCCGTGGCGGGTCCGCGCCGCGTCCATTCTCTGGCGATAGCGATGATGGCCTGCCACACCAGCTCAGACGAGCCCGCGTGTTCGCCGAACATCATGCCGCCGCCGATGACTCGCCCGATGTTGTGCTGCTCGTCCCAGCCCCAGCAATTGTTGCTGGTTCCAGCCACCAGCGCGATGCCCCAGCCATCTTCCGCCCCCGCCACCAGCCCGATGACCGTGTCGTTGACCACCTCCATGGGGCAGGTCAGGCCCAGGGCGTCGATGGCCTCCAGGGTGGGGGGCAGTTCCGAGGGCCAATCGTAGCCGGCCACGCCAAAGCCTGCGCCCGCCACCTGATCTTTGCCCGCGCCCGCCATCTCCAGAGCCTGGCTGGTGATGGCCTGCAAGGCGGCGCGCAGGCCCTGGTAGCCCACCACCTCGTGATTGCCGGGCCCGGCCTCGCCAAAGCCCACGATGCGCCCCTGCTCATCCGCCAGCAGGGCGTGGCTTTTGGTGCCGCCGATGTCGACGCCCAGAAAATAGCGGGTCATGGGCTCCTCCTCATGACGTCTCGCAGGGCCCGCATGCCCACGGGCGTGATGTTCAGCTCGTTTAGCAGATGGCCGAATGCCGGGTCAATGAGCAGGCGTTGGTCATCCACCCGGGCCCGCCAGTCAGGAGCGAAGGCGCGCAGGTCGGGCGTGTCGATGTTGGGGTGCAGGATGAGGTAGGTGAGCGAGCCGGGCGGCAGTGTGGTGAGCACGCGGCGGGCCTCATCCAGGCCGCCGCCGGTGCGTTTGAGCGCCATCACATGAAAATGATCGAAGAAAGGCAGGCCCCAGGATTCGCTTTCATCCAAAATGCGCATCAACGCCTGCTCATCTTCCGGGGCCAGATTGGCGCTCTGGATGTGTTGGGCGTTGGGGCGCACCAGGAAGGGCGGCAGTCGGTATTCGCTGGCCAGTTTGAGATAAACGCCCAGCAGCCGGGGATGGAAGAGGGTTCCCATGTGGCTGTCGATGTGGGTGAGGTCGATGCCAGCGGCCAGGGCGGCGTCGATCTGCGCCCGCAGCTCTGTTTCCACCGCTGCCACATCCGCGTGGCTCCACACGTGCGCCTCCAGCCGATGGAAGTAGCCCTCCTGATCCACCAGGCCCGAAGCACGATCTCGGGTGACGAGCGGGCCCCAGCGATACGCGCGCCACTCGCTGTTCAGGGTGAGATGCACGCCGATATCCAGGCGGGGATGGTTGCGCAGCGCCCGCAGCATGGCCGCCGCGCCGGGAAACCACGGGCACGGGGTCATCACCGCGGCCGAGGAGAGATATCCTGCGCCCAGCAGCGCAGGAAACCCGGCCACTGTGCTGTAACTCATGCCGATGTCATCCGCGTGGATGACCACGGCCCGGGCGTCTTCGGGAAGGTTGAGTTTCGTGAGGAATGGATTCATGCTTGGGACGCGGACGAACGCGGATGAACGCGGATGGAATGAGAGATTAGTGGGAGAATTTTGGTTGCCATGTCGTTGTTTTCTTGCGGTGATTGTCAAATCCTTTGGGTGTGTCCAAAATGAGTGGAAAGTTAAAATCAGTACTTCACGATTTTGCCAAGCGGGAGGAAAGATTTTTCAAAATGTCCTGCCGAGTAGTTGAATAATAGGGTGAACATCCCAACTCGCTACTCAGCAGGACAATCAACATGATACAGCAATCTC
>JALWDV010000646.1 GCA_027036755.1 Anaerolineae bacterium | reverse complement strand
TAGCCCAGATCGGCGATGGTGGCGGAGAAGAAAAACTCGGGCGTGGTGACGCCGTAATAATCCCATTTTTTCACACGGAAACGCTGTAAGGGACGCAGCGGCCCGGGATAAAAGCAGGCGTCCTCCAGATTGCAATCCAGCAGGGGCTGCCGCGCCCAGCCGATCTGCGCCAGATGGCCCTCGGGCGTCAGCAGCGGGCCTGGTTGAGTGATTTCGCGTTGTTTGGGCATGTCAGATGAACTCCACCCGGTTTTTCATCTCCTGCGGCTCGGCTACTGCTGCCAGCAGTTCTAACATGCGCACCCAATCGCCGATGCCATGCTTGTGCTGCTGTCCGAAGACAATCCCCGCATGTTCAACGCCCGCAGCGGCCATCTCCACAAAATCTGCATCATGGGTGCAGAAAACGAATCCCATTGCCGTTGCTCGTTTCAGATGATTGGCGTCTGAGTCTCCCAGACGTCCCAAATCCCGAGCCGTAACTGCTTCGATTCCGCGTCGACGCAGTTGCTCGGCGATCGCCACAGGGACATTTTCATCGAGGTAAAAGCGAAGCTTCTCGGGCAAGATGCTGCTCCCTCAACCGTTCGGATCGTCGTATTTGTTGCTTGATCTGGCGATCGATTTCCTCTTTATGATCGTAGTAATACGCCAGCGCCATGTAAACTTCAGGCAGCGAAAGTCCATACCACGACGCGATGCCATCGGCATCCAGGCCGTGATAGAGTTTTGCGATAATGATGTCGTCGACGGTTACCGTTGTGCCGCGAATGTAGGGCCTTCCGCCGCGCACATTGGGCGTGGTAAGGATTCGTTCAGTCGTTTGAACAGTGCTCATGGTTTTTCTCGAAGCGTGATTTTCAGAGTGACTGCGGTTCTTTTGGATTTCAGGGGGTGAGATGCCGGGCGGATTGCGAATCCGCCCTGAGAGCTCCCTGCATCCAGCCGGATTCGCAATCCGGCGGGTCTTGAACCAAATTGTAGCACAAGAAATCTGAACGCGAAACCGTCACTTGGGCATCACCGCCTGCACCACCGCGTCATACTCCTGCCCGCGCACCATGCTCTCCAATTGCAGGCCCCAGCGCTTGAAAACCTCCTGCGCCAGCGACTGGGTGAAGGCGATGACGCCCGCCTTGCTGGCCGCGTCGGGCGATGGCCGCGCCAATGCCCGCCTCCCGCCCGCACCGGTGATGAGCGCGACTTTGTTATTTATTGGCATGCGATGATTCCTGATATGAGATGGTCTTTACCAGATTGTTTTCACATTGTAACGGGCAAAAATGCTGTCGGCAGTGAGAACGGGCATTTTTTCCAATTGGCTTTGAGTGATGATCATGCGATCAAATGGATCTCGATGGTGGAGAGGGAGGTTATGGACATGGAGTGCATGGTGCATTGTGATGGGAAGTGTGACAATCTGATTCAAGGATAATTGTTCAGCTATGAACCGTTCGAGATCATCTGCTACGCGTAGTTTTCCTAACTGCACTTTGATGGCTATTTCCCATCCGCTTGCGGCGCTCAAAAACAACTCGCTTTCAGGATTTGCGATAATCTCCCTGGCGTTTTCTGATAAATGAGGTGAATTGTTCGTCCACCATAGAAAAGTATGTGTGTCCAGCAAAATGCGCACAACTATTCTCCCTCGAAGCTCTTGAGGACATCTTCCGGCAAGGGCGCATCGAAGTCAGGCGCTATCCAGAGTTTACCCTTTGCCGTGCCCGGTTTTCTGGGCTTACTTTTAGCTTGAATGGGTATGAGTTTAGCGATTGGCCTGCCTGCTTTGGCGATAATAATTTCCTCGCCGGCCTGAACTCTGGTCAATAGCTTTGAGAAATGGGTTTTAGCTTCATGGACATTGACAGATACAGTCATTGTTCACCTCCTGGCTGATATTATTGTAGACTAAGTTATGGACTAAGTCAATAGTTAAGGCGTTGTGGAATTGGATGTTGGCTGCCGGTGTGTTACGACAAACTGCCAATACCCAATATCGGCATGGTTCATTCTCATTCAAAACCATCTTTGGATGCACTGCAAAAAGGTTTTTCAACATGGAGACACGGAGGGCACAGAGAAAAATAAGGGGGTTCACGGAGAAAATCCTCTCCAGACCTTATCTTTTTTCTTCGCGTCTTCGTATCTTCATGTCTTCGCGGCCCTTTTCAGGAAAGCCAATGATTTACGCTTCCTGGCGCTACGGGTTTTCTCGGTTGCTGCGCTCCCTCGAAATGACGGTCGTAATGCGTGATTCGTGACGCGTGAAAACCTCACGCATTACGCATTACGCATTACGCTCGTTGCAGACTCGCCCGACGTGGGCTTTGCGAACCTTCAGCAACCAGCGATCATTCTATTTTCAAAGCAGGCGTCACGAGCCACAGCTCGCCGATACGGACGGAAATCTCACGCAAAGCCGCAAAAGCCGCTAAGAATTCTTTGCTTCTTTTTCCCTTTGCGCCTTGGCGTCTTTGCGTGAGATCTATTTTCAAAGCAGCGCCTGATGTTTCAGGGGCGGGAGGGGAAGGATGATGGCGGGACGACGGTCGTCGGGGGTGTGCGAGAGCTCGGGCGTTTTTGTCTTGTCGTGATCGTGTTCGGGCGTTTTGGTCGGCTCGGAGGTGTGGTTGGGGGTGTGCGTTGGC
>JALWDV010000645.1 GCA_027036755.1 Anaerolineae bacterium | reverse complement strand
CCCCTCCCCCGATACTCGCTGCGCTCGTGTTCGGGGGAGGGAGATGACCGTCTGCCCGACAGATTTGCAAGCCAGCTGGCTCCTCCCCCTGCAAGGCGCCAGCCGAAGCGGGGGGAGGCCGGGAGGGGGGCTTGTTGCCGGGCCAAATTTGAAATTGCTGCAGTGACTGCACTCGGTTTTTCTCACATTCCTCCGAATTATCCTTATGAAACGATCCCTGATTCTCTTTCCGCTCCTGCTGCTGGCGCTGGCGCTGGCCGGATGCGGCGCAGCCAAGCTGCCGCCGCCCCCCGCCACAATCGGGCGGCCCGTCACAGTGGCCGCGCCCACGCCCTCGCCAACGCCCGCGGTTCCAGCCCCCGCGCTCTTCGACATCCCCTGGGACGATCGCACCATCTTCGAGCAGGGACTGATCCCCTCCCAGCGGGACGCGCTCAAGGAGCTGCCGGGAGCCAGCGTTTATCACATCGATTTCACGGTCAGCGATGATCTGACCCGCGTCGATGGCAAGCTGGAAGTGCGCTACACCAACACCGAGGACGTGGCGCTGAACGAAGTGGTCTTCCGGCTGTTTCCCAACATGCTCGGCGGCAAAATGACGGTCGAGAACATCACCGTCAATGGCCGGGGAACCAAAACCATGCTGGAGGAGCTGGACAGCGTTTTGCTGGTGGCCATGCCCGGGCCGCTGGAGCCGGGCGATCAGGTCGTCATCGCCATGGATTACCAGGTCGCCGTGCCCACCACCGAAGGGCGCAACTACGCGGTGTTTGCTTATCTGGAAGACGTGCTGGCCCTGGCCCACGCGTATCCCATGATCCCCGCCTACGATGACGAAATCGGCTGGTACACAGAAATCCCGCCCAATTACGGCGATGTGACATACAGCGATACGGCCTACTACCTGGTGCGAGCCTCGCTGCCCGCGAATCAGGTGGTGCAGGCGTCGGGCTTTCTGGTGGATAGCAAAGAAAAAGAGGGGCGCGTGATCACCACCTGGGCGGCCGGGCCCATGCGCGATTTCTACCTCGTCAGCAGTTCGCGTTATCAGGTGGTAGAGGGAAAGGTGGGGGATACGGTGGTGCGGGCCTATGCACCGGGCGAATTGAGCGCAGAAAACAAGATGGCGCTGCAATACGCCATCGACGCACTGAAAGTCTTCAATCGCTACTACGACGTCTATCCCTTCACCGAGCTGGATGTGGCGGGAACGCCCACCCTGGCGGGCGGCGTGGAATATCCGGGCGTCATCGTCGTGGCCCTTTCCGTCTACAATCCCGCGCACAACTTTTTCGAAGTGGCCACCGCCCACGAAGTCGGGCATCAGTGGTTTTACAGCGTGGTGGGCAACGACCAAATCCATCATCCCTGGCTGGATGAATCCCTCACCCAATACAACACCATGCTTTACTTCAAAGAAGTGCATGGCGATGAGGGCTATCGACAAGAGCGAGAGAATCAACAGCGACGATGGGACTACATCGACGACGCCGACATCCCGCTGGATCTGCCCGTGGCAGCGTACGACGAAGGGCAATACAGCGGCATCATCTATGGCCGCGGCGGCGTCTTCTTCGATGAATTGCGCAAAAAAATCGGCGATGCAGCCTTCGAGAAATTCCAGAAAAATTACTACCACGAATTCCAATGGCGCATCGCCACCACCGACGGCCTCAAGCGCGTGGCCGAAGCCGCGTGCGACTGCGACCTGACGCCCATGTTCGAAGCGTGGGTGTATCCCAAAAACTAGCGCCACGTAACTGCTAACGCACTTGACTTTAAGTCGCCAAAAGCCACGAAGGCTCGAAGTTTTTCGAAGACACGAAGGAAAAATAAAGAAAAATACTTCGCGCCTTCGCCTTTCTTCGTGTCTTCGTGGCAAAAAGTGGCGGCTACACCTTAGTAGTTACAACCCCACACACGCCGCAGAATTCTGCTCATGCTCCTCACCGCCTACATCCTGAACTCCCTGCTGATGATCCTCTTCCCCATCCTTTTGGGGATATTCCTGGCGCGCAAATTCGGCCTTTCCTGGCGGCTGTTCATCTTCGGCGGCCTGGCCTTCATCCTTTCCCAGCTTTTCCATCTGCCCCTCAACGCCATCCTCACCCGCGTTACGCCCGGACTGGGCCCGGACGGATCGATTTGGCTCCAGGCCATCATCTTCGGATTCACCGCAGCCATCACCGAAGAGCTGGCCCGCTACTCCATCCTGCGCAACCAGCTCAAAGACGCCCGCAGTTGGAAATCCGCGCTGATGTACGGCGCCGGGCACGGCGGTTTCGAAGCCATGTTCCTGGGCCTCCTGGCGGGATTGACCGTGGTCAACATGATCGCACTGAAGAACAACCCGGCAATGCTGGCCAAAGTTCCCCCCGAACAGCTTGATCTGGCCAAACAGCAGATAGCCGCGTTCTGGTCCGCGCCCTGGCACATGGCGTTGACGGGCGCGGTCGAGCGAATTTCCACGCTGATCATCCAGATTTCCCTGGCCGTCATCGTCATGCAGGTGTTCTTGCGGCGGAATAAAAGCTGGCTATGGGCCGCCATCGGCTGGCACTGGCTGGTGGATGCAGTGGCGGTTGTCAGCGCTTCGCGCTTCAGCATCCCCCTCACCGAACTCATCATCGGCGTATTGGCCCTGACCAGCCTGATGATCATCTCCTACTTCAGGCCCATCGAAGAGGAACCCGAATCGTGATTCACACCGAGAAACTCACCCGCCTCTTCAAACACAAGCACGCGGAGCCCATCACCGCGGCGGATGGGCCTGGCATCGACGCGGCCCGCTTGGTGCGTTTTATTTGAAATTGCTGCGTTTTGACAACGGCCTTGCAGATGGCGTAAAATAGAGATGTACGGCGACGTAGCCAAGTGGTTAAGGCAGAGGTCTGCAAAACCTCCATCGCGGGTTCGAATCCCGCCGTCGCCTTTCCGCCAACGCCAGGTTTTTCGCCTGGCGTTGTTTTGTTTGGGGGCAGGGACGCCGCTCGCTTCCGCCCCCGTCCTGCGTTCACTCTCGCTCCAGTCGCTTCCAGAAAATCAGCTCCGTCACGCCCGGGATCACGTAATCGGGCAGCGCACCCGCCTGCCTGTAGCCCCGCCGCCGATAGAAGCGCTGCGCGCCCTCGTTGAAATCTGAGACCGTGAGGAAGACGTCGGGCGAACTGCGGGCGAGAAAGGCCTCGGCGCGATCCATCAGCTTGCCGCCCACGCCTTGTCCGGTGACGTGCGGATGCACGCCGACGAGCGGAATGTAGCCGCTGCGCGCAAAAGCGCCCCGCTCGACGCACCACACAAAGCCCGCCGCCCGACCCGCCACTTCCGCCACAAAAAGCGTCTCCTTCGCGGCCACAGCCCCGGCCAATCGTTGGCGGGCGCTCTCCAAGCTGATTCCGTAGCGCCGCCACAGCGGGTTTTCAGCCATGATGCGGGCGCAATCCTCGACATCGGCGGGCTCTATTGGGCGAATGAGGATTGATTCGTTCATGCCGCCATTGTAAGCAACGTGCACGCCATGATGCAAAAAAACGATCTGAAGGCCATCGACGATCTCATGCAAAACGCGTTGGGACAGGTTTTTCCCGCCGCGTCCCTGCTCATCGCCCGGGATGACGCGGTTCTGTTCCAGCGCGTCTACGGGCCCGAAAACGCCCACTCCTCCCATCCCCCCGTCACGCCCGAAACCCGCTTCGATCTGGCCTCGTTGAGCAAGCTCTTCACCGCCGCCGCGTTCATGTCGCTGGTGCAAGAAGATCGGGTGAGCATCGACGCGCCCGTGGTCCAGGTGTTGCCCGAATTCGGCCCGACGCGGGTCATCGCCCCGGTGCAAGACCCCATCAACCGCGAGATGACGCCGCCGCTGGCCGGAAAGGCTGGGGAGGAGATCGATGTGCGAGGCGTCACCTTCCGCCAGCTTCTCACCCACACATCGGGCCTGGCCCCCTGGCGGGCCCTGTTCCTCGATATCCCCGAACCCAGGCCCGTTCCCCTGCCCCACCTCATCCCGCCCGAGGGCCGCGCCCGCCGCATCGAGACCATTTTCCAGCGTCGCGAGCTGGCCTTTCCGCCCGGCCAGCGCATCGCATACAGCGATCTGGGGCTGATCCTGCTGGGCGAGGCGGTCAGCCGCATCTCGGGCCAGCCCCTGGATGTCTGCATCGAACAGCGCATCCTCGCGCCTCTCGGCATAACCCGCACCGGCTACAATCCCCTGGCCCGAGACGTTTCCCGCCAGGAGATCGCGCCCACCGAGGTTTGCGACTGGCGTCAGCGGCGCTGCTGGGGCGAGGTGCACGATGAGAACGCGGCTTCGCTGTCGGGCGTAGCCGGTCATGCCGGGCTTTTCGCCACAGCTCACGACATCTGGCTTTTCGCCCGGAGTTTTCTGCCCGGAAGCGCAGCGCTGTTACATCCCGCACTGGTCGCGGAGATGACGCGGGAGCAGGCCCGCTGGGGGGGCTTGCGACGCGGTCTGGGCTGGCAACTGCCGGGCGAGGACGGCGCGCCCGTGGGCCGGGCCTGGAACAAGGAGGGCTTTGGGCACACCGGCTTCACCGGAACCTCCCTGTGGATCGATCCCGCCCGGCGGCTAACGGTCATCCTGCTCACCAATCGCGTCTATTTCGGTCGGGCGAATACGGCCATCGTCGATTTCCGCCCCCGCCTGCACGACGCCATTCTGGATGCGATTTCATGATCGTTCTTGGCCTTATGTCCGGCACATCGGTGGATGGCGTCGATGCGGCCATCGTGGAAATCGAAGGCGAGCCGCCCCGGCTTTCGGTGCGATTGCGTCATTTCACCACCATCCCCTTCTCGCCCGAGCAACGCCGGGCCATCTTTCGGCTTTTTTCGCCCGAAACGAGCCGCGTCGATGTCATCTGCGCCATGAATTTCCGTCTGGGGGCCTGGTTCGCCGATGCAGCGTTGCAAGCCATCGCCCAGGCGGGCCTCACGCCCGATCAGATCGATCTCGTCGGCTCCCACGGTCAGACCATCCACCATCTGGTGGGCGAGGATGCTCCCACGCCTTCGACGCTGCAGATCGGCGAAGCCGCGGTCATCGCCGAGCGCACGGGCGTGACCACGGTGGCCGATTTTCGGGTGGCTGATGTGGCTGCCGGGGGCCAGGGCGCGCCGCTGGTCAGCTATGTCGATTGGCTGCTGCTGCGGCATCCGCACCTGAATCGGGCGGCGCAGAACATCGGCGGCATCGGCAACGTCACCTGGCTCCCCGCTGAGTCGTCATCCGCCCCGCCCATTTCCTTCGACACCGGCCCGGGCAACATGCTCATCGATGCGGCGGTGGCGCATGTCACCCGCGGCGCGCAGCGCTATGATGAGGATGGCCGGATAGCCGCCCGCGGTCGGGTGCACGAAAAGTTGCTTGCCGAGCTGCTGGCGCATCCCTATTTGCATCAGCGGCCGCCCAAGACCGCGGGCCGGGAGCAGTTTGGCGCTGAATTTACTGCATCGCTGTGGCCTCGGGCCCAGGCCCTGGGCCTGAGCGGCCCCGACCTCGTGGCCACCCTCACCGCATTCACCGCAGAGAGCATCGTCCGGGCTTATCGCGACTTCCTGCCCGCATTCCCCGACGAAATCATCCTGTCGGGCGGCGGCGCGCTGAATCCGACGCTGACGGCCATGCTGCGCCAGCGGGCCGCGCCGGCCCGGGTGCGGCGCTCCGATGAATTGGGGCTGCCCACAGACGCGAAGGAGGCCATTGCCTTCGCCGTGCTGGCCTACGAGACCATCCACAGACGACCGGGGAATCTCCCAGCCTGCACAGGCGCGCGTCATCCCGTTATCCTGGGCAAAATCACGCCGGCATCGCCGGGCGGACGTGGCGAACGCCACTATGATCGATTTAATTTGTGAACATTCATGCAATCCGCCCGGCATCTCACCCTCCGAAATCCAAAAGAACCACTTTTTCTTCCCCCGTGCGCCCTGTGTCTCCGAGTCGAAGGTTTTTTCAGTGGGGACACTCATAGCCGTAGCGAAATCCGGTGCGCCAAAAACCTCCTTGACAAGAAAAATAATACCTGTTAAGCTGTAGCCAGATGGGCTTAACGCTTCGTAACAAACAATCGACCAATAGTCTGGCTACGTTCATGTCACCTTCCCCTTCTTTGCTCGCTTGAAATCCGGCGACAGCTTCTGGGATGCAACGCGTCCTGAGGTTGTCGCCGTTTTTTTTGACGGCAATCCACCCCTTCTGGCTTCGATGCTGAGGCCGCACAAGTAAACAGGAGGATTTTTATGATCCGTGAAGCTGACTTACAAGAACTTGTGACGTTCGATGGTGCGGGAAATCGCGTTCTCAGCCTTTATCTCAATGTCGATCCCCGAAGCACGACGACCGAGGCGTATAAATTAACGTTGCGCAATCTCCTCAACTCCGTCCCCGAGGCCGACGCCGCAGACAAAAAGCGCATCGAGCGATTCATCGATCTGGAGTACGATCGTCAGGCCCGGGGCATCGTTATCTTCTCCTGCCAGAAACGCGATTTCTGGCGCGTGTTCCCGCTGGATGTGCCGGTCAAAAACAGGATCATGCTCTCTCGTCGCCCGCTGGTGCGCGGGCTGGTGGATTTGCTGAACGTCTACGGGCGCCTGGGCGTTGTCGCCGTTGACAAACAGGGCGCGCGCTACTACTCCTTTCATCTGGGCGCATTGGAAGAGGCCGTGGGCGCACTGGGAGAAGACGTCAAGCGGCACAAGCAGGGCGGATGGTCCGCTTCGCGCTATCAGCGGCATGAAGACGAGGCCGCAAAGAGCAATCTCAAATCCTTTGTGGAACTTGCCGACGCGCTGACTCGTCAGTATGGATGGCGGCAACTGATTCTGGCGGGAGCGCATGATACGGTCAGCCAGTTTCAGAACATGCTGCCCCGGCATCTGCAGAAATTGATCATCGGAACCATGCCCCTGGAGCCCGACGCCTCGTTGCAGGAGGTGCGAGAACGCGCCGAAGCCCTGGCCAAAGAGGCCTACGAGCGTCGCACCCTCAGCCTGGCCGAAGAGCTGATCGTGCAGGCCAACAAGGGCGACGCCGTGCTGGGCCTTGACGCCACCCTTGAGGCGCTGCAAAACGGCAGCGTGTATCAATTGTTTTTCACCGAAGATTACACTTTGCCCGAGAACAAAGTGCGTCGATGCGCCCACTGCAACTATCTCACCACGGCAGAGGTCGAGGTCTGCCCGCTTTGCGGCGGCGAGATGCGGCCGATGGTGGACGCTATCAACAACATCGCCCGGCGGGCCATCGCCCAGGGCGCGTTGGTCGTCGCGCTTCCGCACGACAATCCTCTCGAAAATAACGACGCCCACATTGGCGCATTTTTGCGATACTGACCTTCTGCGCTATGATCCATCGCCGACGAAGGCCTCGATGCCGGTCCGGGCGTCTGAGAAACGCCCCGACCGGCATTTTGATAGAGGCTGCCATAAAAATAGAATGATCGCTGATTGCTGAAGGTTTGCAAATCCCACGTTGGGCAAGTCTGCAACGGGCGTGATGCGTAATGCGTAATGCGTGAGGTCGTCACGCATCACGAATCACGCCTTACGTCTCTCCTACGTCATTTCGAGGGAGCGCAGCGGCCGAAAGGTGCGACCCGCTTACCGCAGGCTCAAGTGCGTCGCACCTGGGAGATTCCTCCTCCCTGCGGTCGTCGGAATGACGCAACAATCGAATTCTCACGTCATCAGCGGCGAGCATGAAGCGCAAAGCCTCTCGCCAGCATCTCACGAATGCCTTTCGACAGGATGAATTGACTTGAACCGCACAAACTACGACATCCATCCCATTCTCATCGTCCTGCTTTCGGCGCTGACCGTGTTCATCGCGGGGCTGATCATCATGCTTTTGGCGTTACGCGTCTGGAGGCCCGGGCCCGGCCCCGCCACGCCCACGCCCGACTTTGGCGCTGTCACCCTGACGCCATTGGGCACCGCGGCCTCACCCACATCAGAAAACGCGCCTTCTCCCACATTCACGTTCACGCCCGCGCCCTCGCCCACCGCCCTTCCTGCGACCACGCCGCCGCCGCTGGCCACGCCCACATCTTCCCCGACGCCAACCGCCACGCCAACCTCGACCTCCACCCCAACGCCAACAGCCACGGCTACCGGCACTGCAACCTCTACGCCCACGCTTACTGCGACGCCCACGCCCACGCCTACGATAACGCCCACCGTCACAGCAACCGGAACGCCCACGCC
>JALWDV010000644.1 GCA_027036755.1 Anaerolineae bacterium | reverse complement strand
CCCTGCGCCAGCTTCGCGCGGGCCTGCCCTGGCTGGGCAAAACGCCCATCACCCTCTACTACATCTCGTTGCAGACCCTCAGCACCAGCCTGTGGGTGCTGCTTTTCGTCCTGCTTCAGCCTGCCGAACGCGAGCGCCTGCGTGGGCTCTGGCGACGGGGGCGAAATCGGGCGGCGTTGTCGGGCCTGGTCATCACCGGAGCCTACGGGCTGGTGCTGGCTTCCATGGCCTATGTGACCAACGTCAGCTATGTGGCCGCGTTCCGGCAGATGAGCATCCCCCTGGGCGCGCTGCTGGGCATCTTTTTGCTGAAGGAGCCCCGCTATCCCCCCAAGCTCATCGGCGTCGCTGTCGTCGTCACGGGCCTGATCCTGGTTGCGCTCTACTGAACATTGTCTCTACGCTCCTCCAACCATGAAGAAAGTCGTTTCCTGGGTTCGCTCGCTCCTCATCATTCTGTGGATGATTCTTTCGCCCTTTGCCATGGGCGTGTGGCTGCTGTTCAACCGCCACAATCCCTACGACGCGAATCGGGCGTTTCTGCGCTTTATCCGCTGGGGCGTGCAGAAAATCATCAAAATCGATGTTGAGATCGAAGGAGAAGAACATCTCAACAGACATCAACCCTGCATCTTCCTCAACAACCACCAGCACACCATCGAAGCCGCGCTCATCGCCGAGGTGTATCCGCCCCGAACGGTGGTGGTGGCCAAGATGGGCCTGCGCAAAATCCCCATCGCCGGCTGGATTTTCGAGAAGGCGGGCAATGTGTTCATCGACCGCAGCGATCTGGCGCAATCCATCGACGCCATGACCGAGCTGGCGGAAAAGATGCGGCGGGAGAACATCAATCTGTGGATTTTTCCCGAAGGGCGTCTCAACACCGACCGGGTGGGTCTGGGCCCGTTCAAAAAAGGCCCGTTCCACATGGCCATCCAGTTGCAGGTTCCGCTGGTTCCCGTCGTCTTCAGCCCCTCTTACTGCCTGCTGGATGCGGTGGCGGGCCACGCCCGTTCGGGCAAGGTCTGGATCAAGGTGCTGGAGCCCATCCCCACCACGGGCCTGACCGAAGAAGATGTGGAAGAATTGCGAGACATCGCTTATCAACGCATGGAGGCCGCTTACGAGGAGCTGGAAGAGCGGGCCTTTGGCTTCCTCCCCCATCACAAGGTGAATTGCGAAAATGTCAGAGAAATCGAAAGCTGATTGGCTGCGCTCCTGGAAGCGGCTTGGCTCCCGAGAGATCTTCGCCAACAAATGGATGCGGGTGCAGATCGATCGCGTGGAACTGCCCGACGGCCAGCCCTACGACTACACCCTCATCCACCGCTTCACCGACGGCGTGGCCGTGCTGCTGTTCGATGATCAGAACCGGGTGCTGCTGGAGCGGGAGTACCGCTATCCGGTGGACTCGGTCATCTGGCAACTGCCGGGCGGGCTGGCGGACCGAGATGAGGAGCCGCTGGTTGCGATCCAGCGGGAGTTGGCGGAAGAGACGGGCTATGCGGCCGATGATTGGGAGTATCTGGGCGCGTTCTGGGATGACCCGGCCATGACCGCGATGAAAATCCACCTGTTTCTGGCCCGAGGCCCGCGCAACAGCGCCGCCACCAACTTCGATCGGGCCGAATTCGTGGCGGTGGAATGGCGGTCGTGGGAATGGGTGAAGGACGCGGTGCGCTCGGGCGAGATCAAGGAGCGGGTGCTGCTCTCGGCCTTGGGCCTGCTCATGGCTCGCGGGCAGTGTTGACGCAAGGTGCGACGCTCTTTCAAATTTGGCCTGGCGACAAGCCCCCCTCCCGGCCTCCCCCCCGCTTCGGCTGACGCCTTGCAGGGGGAGGAGTCCTTTGGATTGCAAATCTGGATCCACTGCAAAAAGGCCATTTCACCACGGAGACACGGAGGACACGGAGATAATAGTGGTAGTTCACAGAGAAATTCCTCTCCAAGTCTCACCTTTTTCTTCCTCCGTGCGCTCTGTGCCTCCGTGTTGAAGGTTTTTTCAGTATAGCCAAATCTGTCGGGCAGATGGTCATCTCCCTCCCCCGAACACGAGCGCAGCGAGTATCGGGAGAGGGTCGGGGTGGGGGCCAAAAGGAGGCTGGGAGGGGGGAACCACCCCCTTGCCTTTTGGAATTGCTGCATAGGTGCGACGCACTTTCCCCATGCTAATGCCGGAAGTGCCGCATGCCCGTGAAGACCATCGCCAGCCCCAGGCGATCGACCGCGGCGATGACCTCTTCATCGCGGATGGAGCCGCCCGGCTGAATCACCGCGCCCACGCCCAGCCGCGCGGCCTCTTCGACGCCGTCGGGGAAGGGGAAGAACGCGTCCGAGGCCATGACCGCGCCCCGGGCCCGGTCGCCCGCCTTCATCCCGGCCAGCTTCACCGCGTCCACGCGGCTCATCTGACCCGCGCCCACGCCCACCGTGGCCCGGTCTTTGGCGAAGAGAATCGCGTTGGATTTGACCCACTTCACCGCCCGCCAGGCGAAGAGCAGATCGGCCATCTCAGCTTCGCTGGGCTGGCGCTGGCTGACCACCCGCAGGTCAGCCACAAAGCCATCGTCCGGGGTTTGGGCCAGCAGTCCGCCGTACACTGTGTGCAGTTCCAGGGGGAAGCGGCGCGCGCCCGTGGCCTTCATCACCCGTAGGTTT
>JALWDV010000643.1 GCA_027036755.1 Anaerolineae bacterium | reverse complement strand
GACATTTTTCGTCCCGCTGGATCTGTCTGCGCAGGCAGACAGGCGGCCAAAGGCCTCTAGCCCCGACTTCCAGTCGGCGGGGCCAAAGCGCCAAACATGATTGCACCGACTAAACTGATACGGTCTCTACAGTCATAAAAGAGATGCGTTGCGTTATGGATTATGTTATAATGGCAACGCAATGCCGGCGCGCACGGCGCATCGACGCGCCACCCCACTGAAAGCTATCAATTTGATTCCAATTAACTTATATTACGGAGAATTTTATGTCAGGTCACAGCAAATGGTCCACCATCAAGCGCAAGAAGGGCGCAAATGACGCCAAGCGCGGCAAGCTGTTCACCAAGATCGCCCGCGAAATTCAGGCCGCGGCCCGTATGGGCGGCCCGGACCCCGATTCCAACATCCGGCTGCGCTTTGCGCTGGATAAGGCCAAGGCCGCGAATATGCCCAAAGACAACATCCAGCGGGCCATCAACCGCGGCGCGGGCCTGGAAAAGGGCGCTGATCTGGAAGAGATTACCTATGAGGGTTACGCGCCCCACGGCGTGGCGGTCATCATCGAGACCCTGACCGACAACAAAAATCGCACAGTGGCCGAACTGCGGCATCATTTCACCAAGGCCGGAGGAAACCTGGCGGCCAATGGCGCGGTGTCCTGGCAATTCGAGCGCAAAGGACAGATCACCATCAAGATGGATGGCGTGGATGAGGACGAATTGTTCATGGTGGCCGCTGACGCTGGCGCCGAGGATGTCGATTTCGAGGACAAGAACGCCGCGGTGGTGACCACAGCCGCCACCGACCTGGGCGCTGTGCGCGACGCGCTGACCGAAGCGGGTTATGATATCGAGGACGTGGAGCTGACCATGATCCCCAAGATGGAGGTCGAGCTGCCGGTGGAGCAGGCCATGAAGGTGACGGCCCTGCTGGAGCGGCTGGAAGACCTGGATGACGTGCAGAAGGTTCATTCCAACCTGGCCATGAGCGATGAGCTCTACGCCCAACTGGAAACAGCGTGAGTCGAGCTCCCACCGTCATTCTGGGCATCGATCCGGGCACGGCCATCACCGGTTACGGGGTCATCAGCGAAGCTGAGGGTGGACCGCGAGCGCTGGATTACGGCGTCATCCGCACCCCGGCCAATCAGGAGCTCGCCCTGCGTCTTGTCACCATCTACGCGGAGCTCAGCACCCTGCTGGACGAGCATCGGCCCGACGCTGTGGCGGTGGAGGAGGTGTTCTTCTCGAAAAACGCCCGCACCGCCCTGAGCGTGGGACACGCCCGGGGCGTGGCGCTTCTGGCCGTGGCCCAGCGAGGCATCCCCCTCTTCCACTACAAGCCCACCCAGGTCAAGCAGGCCGTCACCGGCTACGGCGGCGCGGACAAGCGTCAGATTCAGGAGATGATGCGGATGCTGCTGGGCCTGGATGACATTCCCCGCCCCGACGACGCGGCCGACGCCCTGGCCATCGCCCTCTGTCATCTCAACTCCGCCTGGGCGTATTGATAGCAAGGGATATCTGTGAACCACCGAAAGCTTCTTGCGAAAATCTTGGCAAGTCCGGCTAATATCCGCTTCAGCGATTTCACAAGCCTGGTTGAAGCATTCGGATTTCGTCTGGCGCGAGTAAGCGGAAGTCATCACATTTTCGCCCATCCGGAAATTCCAGAACTTGTGAATCTTCAGAATGTAAAGGGTCAAGCAAAGCCCTATCAAATCAGGCAGTTCTTGAAACTGGTAGAAAAATACAATCTCCAGTTGGAGGATAAATGAAGCAGGATTACCACATCAACATCTTTTATTCTGAAGAAGATGGCGGCTACATCGCAGATATCCCTGATCTGGAAGCCTGCTCCGCCTTTGGCGACACACCGGCTGAGGCCCTGGCGGAAGTGGAGAAAGTCAAACGGGCCTGGCTGGAAGTCGCACGGGCCGAAGGCAAACCCATCCCCAAACCTCGCTACCGCCCGGTGATTTATCAGGCGCAGGCTGCCTGAGCAAAACGGGAAATTGGCTCCAGAGGAGATGTTTACAAATGACCGTCCAGATTATTCGTTCTCAAAGCGGCAGGCCCGAGTGGGCGGTGATTCCTTATCAAGAGTATCTTCGCATCATCGAAAAAGTCGAGATGCTGGAAGATGTTCGGGAATATGATTTGGCGAAACGGGCGATTGACGAAGGCGAGGAGGAGATCATCCCTGGTGAAGTCGTCCACGCGATTCTGGACGGAGCCAATCCTGTGCGCACCTGGCGCGAATATCGAGGATTGACCCAGCAGGATCTGGCGGCGAAGGCGGGGATAAGCACGGCGTATTTATCTCAAATCGAGACAGGCAAGCGAACGGGAACGCCTCGGGTGCTCGCCAGCATCGCACGGATATTGAACGTGGATATCGATGATCTGCTGCCCATCGAAAACAAGGACGAAAGCCAGTGATCAGCCGCTTGCGAGGGCGCATCGAGTGTGTCGCCGAAGACCATATCATCGTGGACATCGGGCCCATGGGGCTGATGGTGTTCGTCCCGGCCGATCAACTGGCGGGGTATCAGACGGGGCAGCCGGTGGCCCTGTTCACGCATCTGCACATCCGCGAGCAGGAATTCACGCTCTTCGGATTCGCCACAGAGGAAGACCTGGACCTGTTTCTGGTGCTGCTGGGCGTCAGCGGCGTTGGCCCGAAGCTGGCCCTGAGCATCCTCTCCACCCTGCCGCCCGACACCATTCGGCTGGCCGTGGCCAATGACGAGCCGGGCCTGCTCACCCGGGTGCCCGGCATCGGGCCCAAGAGCGCCAAGAAAATCCTCTTCCATCTCAAAGACAAGATGGGCGTCTCGGAATTCGAGGGCGTGGGCGTTGCGCCCATCACCGATGCAGATGCAGAGGTGATCGAGGCCCTGACTGCGCTGGGATACAGCATCGTCGAGGCCCAGCGGGCCGTGCAGGGCGTGCCCAAAGATGTGATGGGCGTGGAAGACCGGCTGCGCGCGGCCCTGGCGCAACTCATGCCCTAACTTTCGCCTGACCGGGGCGCGTCTGGAGGTTGAAATGACGACGCATCAATACACCAACCACGATGTCGCGGAACATCTGCGACTCATCGCCAATCTGAAGGAGATCAAGGGGGAAGGGCGGTTTCATTATCTCGCGTTTCGCAACGCGGCCGAGGTGGTGGACTCCCTGGGCGAGGACATCACTGACATCGCAGCCGCGGGCAGGCTGACGGATCTGCCCGGCGTGGGCAAGGGCGTGGCCGAAGTCATCACCCGGTTTCTGGCCTCGGGGGATAGCGATCTCGCGGCCAAATTGCGTGATCAGGTTCCCATCAGCCTGATCGACCTGCTGGGGGTGGAGGGTCTGGGCCCGAAGAAAGTCGCCCGGCTGTGGCAAGAGCTGGGAATCACCACCCTGGACGAGCTGAAAGCCGCGGCCGAGGCGCAGAAAATCCGCCAACTCAAGGGCTTTGGCGTCAAATCGGAGGAGAAAATCCTCAAGGGCATCGACCTGCTGGCCCGACGGGGGGATGAACGGACGCCCCTGGGCGTGGCCCGGCCTGCGGCTCTGGGGCTCATCGTCGACCTGAAGGCAGCGCTGTCCGACGACGCCATCATCGCCATCGAGCCCGCGGGCAGCGTGCGCCGCTGGAAGGAGACCGTGGGCGATCTGGATATCCTGGCCATCACGCCGCGGCCCGCCGAGGTGATGGACGCTTTCTGCAGCCTGCCGCAGGTGAGCGATGTGCTGTGGCGGGGCGAAACCAAGAGTCGGGTGCGCCTGAAAGATGGTCTGGAATGCGATCTGCGGGCGGTGGCGCAAAAACATTGGGGCGCGGCGCTGCAATACTTCACCGGCAGCAAGCAACACAACATCGAGCTGCGGGAGCTGGCGCTGAAACAGGGCTGGAGCCTGAGCGAGTACGTTCTGGAAGCCACCGGAAAGGGCGATGCGCCCGCCGGAGAGAAGCGCTATTTCACATCGGAGGAAGCGCTGTATGAATTTCTGGGGCTGGACTGGATTCCGCCCGAGATGCGCGAGGCCCGGGGCGAGATCGCGCTGGCCCGGGCGCACAACCTGCCCCGACTGATCACGAAGGCCGACATCCAGGGCGAGTTGCACGGGCATTCCAACTGGAGCGATGGCAAAGCCACGATCCAGGAAATGGCCGAAGCCGCCATCGCCCGGGGATACAAATACTGGCTGCTCAGCGATCATAGCATCGGGCTGGGCGTGACCGGCGGCGTGGATGGCGAAAAGCTGGCGCAGCAGCGCGACATCGTGGAGGAGCTGAACCAGGGTTGGGCCGACGCGGGCGTGGATTTTCGGCTGCTGCTGGGGATGGAGCTGGAGATTCTGGCCGACGGGCGTCTGGCCTTGCCCGATGACGCGCTGGCGAAGCTGGACGTGGTGGTGGCCAGCATCCACAGCAGCCTGCGTCAGGATCGAGAAACCATCACCCGCCGGGCGCTTAACGCCGTCTACAATCCCCATGTGGATATTCTGGGACACCCCACCAGCCGCATGTTGGGCCGTCGCCCGCCCACCGAGATCGACATGGAGCGGGTGCTGCGGGCCTGCGCCGAAACGGGCACGGTGTTGGAGATCAACGCGCATCCCGCGCGGCTGGATTTGAACGACGTTTACGCCCGCCGCGCCGTGGACCTGGGCTGCAAGATCGCCATCAGCACCGACGCGCATCATCCCCAACACATGGATTTCATCGAATATGGCGTGGCCTTGGCGCGTCGGGCCTGGCTGACGCCGGATGATGTGATCAACACCCAGCCATTGGAACGGATGCTACAAACGATCAAAAAAAAGGATTGAAAATTTCCTTCCATCACCAATCTGTGCTATACTGATCTCTTGTAATGGCGGGGGTTTTTGAGACCCTTGGGAGCCGCCAACAAATCTCTCGCCACACACTTTTCGTGTCAACCTGTGAACATCTTTATGAGGAACAAGTGAAATGAGTCAAACTTTTACCGATTTAGGCTTAACATCTGAGCTTATCGCGGGGCTTGAGGCTATGGGCCTCGAAAAACCAACTGCGCTTCAGGTGGAAGTCATCCCGCACCTTCTCGCCGGTCGGGACGTCGTGGCCGAGGCGCCATCGGGCAGCGGTCGCACCACATCCTATGCTCTTCCCATCCTTCAGACCCTGGATGCAGAGACCAGCGGCGCGCAGGTCATCGTCCTGGTGGGCGGCAGCGATAACGCCATCCGCGCCGGGTCCCTCTTCCAGCTTCTGAACCCCCACAAGCATCTGCGCGTGGTCTCATTGTATGCTGGCCGATCCCTGGCCCGCGAGGCCGAGCAGCTGGATGAGACCGCCGCCATCATCATCGGCACGCCGCCTCGGATCCGCGAGCATGTCAACCGAGAGGCTCTGAGCCTGGACAATGTGCAGTTCGTCATCATCGAAGATATCGACTATCTGCTGTCCAGACGTCAGCAATCGGTCATCGAAGAGCTTTTCGATAACATGCCCGCCGGGCGTCAGACCACCCTCTTCGCCGCAAAGATCGGGGAACTCCTGCACGACTTTGCGGATGAGCATCTCTTCGAGTCGGTGTTCCTGCAACGGGAGCCCACCGCCATCACCGTGCCCCTCATCAACCATCGTTACCAGACCATCCCCTCCGGGGATAAAGATGATGCGTTGATCCGGTTGCTGGATGGCGAGAGCATCTCTCGGGCTCTCATCTTCGCCCGCCTTCGCCCTCAGACCGAAGCCATCGCTTTCGCCCTCCAGACCCGCGGTTACAACAGCGCTCCCCTGTACGCGGGCATGGATGCGGCAGAAAGAGATAACGCTTTGATGAAGTGGCGTGAAGGCATGATCGACTTTTTGGTGATGACGGACGCCGCGGCCGAGGAGCTGGTGCTGGAAACGCCCTATGTCATTAGCTACGACATCGCCACCGATCTCCAGAGCTATGTCATTCGTTCTCGCCTGGTGGAAGAAAACGGCGTGCACTTCTCATTGGTGCTGGGCCGCGAACGGGCCTTGCTGAACGAGATCGAAACCGGCCTGGGACAACGCATTCGCGCGGTGCTTTCGCCCACGCGGGCGACGGTGGTGGCGCAAAAAGCCGAAGCGTACAAGCAGCGCATCAAGAGCATCGTGCAACGAGAACATCTTGAGCCTTACATGCTGCTGCTGCATGATCTGGCGAAAGATGGCTTCGATTGGTCCGAGATCGCCGCGGCCGCGGTCATTCTCAGCCAGAAGCCCCAGGAGACCGAACGCGTCTTCACGCGAGATCGTCGCCCGGACCAACGGCGGCAGACCTCTTCCTACCGCCCCAGCCAGCCTCGCCAGCAGCAACAGCGCGAGCGCTATTACGAAGATCGCGAAGTGGAGGAAGGCTACGTGCGGCTGGTGATGGATGCCGGGTATGACATCGGCGTGCGGCCCAAGGACATCGTCGGGGCCATCGCCAACGAGGCCAACGTGCCCGGACGGGCCGTGGGCAACATCGATATCCGCGATCGTTACACCTACATCGAAGTGCAGCAAGAGTATGTGGATCGCATCCTCTCCCGGGTGCCCACCACTCGCCTGCGCGGCCGAAACGTGACGTTCCGCAAAGTCTAGGAGGCGTCGTCATGCGTCTTTCATTGCGCAACCCCCCGGAAGACACCTGGGAAATCAGCCGGGAGCAGTACATCTGGCTGGAAAACATCGGTGACGAGCATCTGATGCTGCACCTTGCTTCGGGCGATTTTCGTTTCGACAAGGGGCGAAAGTATCGCTTCCGACGCGATATCCTGGATGATCCGGAGATTCACGCGCTGCTGGACGCCCGGAAGCTCGTCATCCGGGAAAACTAATCCCCTTGCAATCGATCTGACAACCGCCCGCGGCCCTGCGCTTAGCGGGCGGTTTGTTTCTATTCTTGTACCAGGCGATACGAGAAACAACTCGCCGATGCAGATGAAAACGCCCCGCCACCAGGACGGCGCGGCGTGATGCGTGATGCGTGATGCGTAATTTCTTTACGGATTACGAATTACGCATCACGCCCGTTGCAAACTCGCCCGACGTGGGCTTTGCCAACCTTCAGCAACCAGCGAGCATTCTATTTTCGGAACAGTCCGACGGTTGGCGCGCCCGCGCCGAAACCGATGAAAATGCCTCGCGGCCAGGACTGCGCGGGAAGCCGATCCCGTAATACGTGAGGCGTGAGGCGTGAGGTCGTCACGCATCACGCATTACGCATCACGCCCGTTGCAAACTCGCCCGACGTGGGCTTTGCCAACCTTCAGCAACCAGCGAGCATCCTAATTGACGTTTGGCGCCCGACGTTTGCACCCCTCCGCCACTTCCTTCGCCCTTTCATTCCAAATCCCCAATCCCCAATCCTAAATCCGAAATCCACAAACCCATGCGCATCCAACTTTTCGTCACCTGCATGATCGATAATCTCTACCCCGATATCGGTGAAGATGTGGTCACCGTGCTGGAGCGGGCCGGGGTGGAGGTGGAAGTGCCCGCGGGGCAAACCTGCTGCGGTCAGCCCGCGTTCAACGGCGGCTTTCTGGACGAGGCCAGGGAGATGGCGCTGCATTTCCTCGACGTCTTCGCCGAAACCGAGGGCCCCATCGTCTCCCCTTCGGGCTCGTGCGCGGCCATGGTGGTGCATCATTATCCCGAGCTTTTCGCGGATGATCCCGAGAATCTGGCTCGGGCCCAGGCTGTGGCCGCGCGGGTGCGGGAGTTCAGCCAGTTTCTGGTGGATGATCTGGGCGCGACGGAGCTGGGCGGCGCGCCGGGTAAATACACCTACCACCCCTCCTGCCATCTCACCCGAGAGCTGGGCGTGCGGGGCAAGGCGGAGCTGCTGTTGGATAACATCCCGGGCGCTGAGCGCGTTCCCCTGCCCGATGCGGAGGCCTGCTGCGGTTTTGGCGGGCTCTTCGCGGTGAAAATGCCCGAAGTTTCCACCGCCATGATGAACCACAAGTTGGAGACCATCGAGGAGAGTGGGGCCGAGACCTGCGTGGTGTGCGACGTCTCCTGCATGACCCATCTCAACGGCGGGCTCATCCACCAGGGCAAAAAGCCCGTGGTCAGACATCTGGCCCAGGTGCTGGCCGGGGATGAGAAATAGGTTTTTTGGCAGGCGCTTTCGTCGTTTAGCCGTGACATTGACAAGACCCTGCTTTTTGATCCCAGCAATTCCAAATTTAGAATCTGCAAGCGGCAAGGAATCGATTTGCCCCCTCCTGGCCTCCTTTTTGCCC
>JALWDV010000642.1 GCA_027036755.1 Anaerolineae bacterium | reverse complement strand
GGAGCTCGCTGGATTGCAAATCTGTCGGGCAGATGGACATCTCCCTCCCCCGATACTCGCTGCGCTCGTGTTCGGGGGAGGGAGATGTCCATCTGCCCGACAGATTTGCAATCCAGCGAGCTCCTCCCCCTGCAAGGCGTCAGCCGAAGCGGGGGGAGGCCGGGAGGGGGGCTTCTCACCAGGCAAAATTTGAAATTGCTGGACGTATTTGGAGAGAATTTGACATTGTCGAACTACTAACGTAGCAAGGCCAAAAACCACGAAGACACGACGACACGAAGGCGCGAAGGGTGAGAAATAAGGATTTTCTTCGTGTCTTCGTGGCAAAAAAGAGCGATTGGGGCCAACTACTTTAGCAGTTACGAAAGAAGACAACCTTATGACATACGTTAGCAGTTACTTTTCACATCACTTGCCCGTGAAATTCGCCGATGCTAACGCAGATGCGCCAGATTCTCGCGGGTTTTTCGGATTGCAGAAGGATTTTTACGAGGTCGATAACAAATGACGCCACGCATCGGTTACACCTTTCGCGACCACAGCCGCGAATACTTCATCAAATGGCGCACGACCTATTGGTACGCCATCGTCATGGCGGGCGGCGAGCCCGTCCCCATCTACCCCGGCGACGATCTGGACGCCCTGTGCCCCACGCTGGATGGCGTCGTCCTCACCGGCGGCGGGGATGTGCATCCCCGGCATTTCGGGCAGGAGCCGGACGGGACGCTGATGGATTCCGTTCACGAAGGCCGGGACGAGCTGGAACTGGCCATCGCCCGCCGCGCCGCGGCCAGCGGCAAGCCCCTGCTGGGCATCTGCCGCGGCATCCAGGTGATGAACATCGCCCTGGGCGGCGGCCTCATCCAGCACATCGAGGGGCACGCGCAGGTGGCCAACACCTTCGAAGGCCCGCCCACGCAGCATTCGGTGCGCATCGAGTCGGACAGCCTGCTGGCCCGAACCCTGGCCAACGGCGCATCCGCCACGGTCAACACCTACCATCACCAGGCCGTGCCCGCGGAGGATATAGCGCCGGGCCTGCAAGCCGCGGCCTGGGCCGAGGATGGCGTGATCGAAGCGCTGGAGATGCCCGGACATCCCTTCTACCTGGGCGTGCAATGGCATCCCGAGCGCCTGTACGAACTGGGGCCGGAGCAGCGCAATCTGTTTCGGGCGCTGGTGGCGGCGGCAAAAAACGGGTGATTGGGGTAACGCCGGGGGCGATTTCATCATCTAATCGGGGCTGACCTGATGAAGCGTCAGGTTCAGTTTACCTGTGCACGCCACGATTCAAAATCATTTTTACGGAAGAAACCCTATGCAGATTTTCACCACTACTGACGCTTGCGCCCCCGACGAGACCATAGTCGCCGATCAGCCCGAAGTCATCCGCACCGAGGATTTCGATTACCATCTGCCGCCCGAACGCATCGCCCAGACGCCCATCGAGCCGCGGGATCACGCCCGCATGATGGTGTTGGATCGCAAAACGGGCGCAATCGAGCACAAGCATGTTTACGACATCGTCGATTATCTGCGACCGGGCGACCTGCTGGTGCTGAACGACACCCGGGTCATTCCCGCCCGGCTGCTGGGCCGCAAGGAAACCGGCGGCCAGGCCGAGGTCTTTTTGCTGCGCCCGCTGCAGGAAGGCCGCTGGGAGGCCCTGGTGCGGGGCAAGAACCTGACGCCGGGCAAGCGGGTCATCATCGAAGGCGAAAGCGGCAAGCGGGCCATCGCCACCATCGAGGCGGACCTGGGCGGCCCCAAGCGCGTCGTCAGCTTCGATCAGGAAATCGACGACATCCTGGACGACATCGGCCACATTCCCCTGCCGCCCTACATCCACGAAACGCTGGCGGACCCGGAGCGTTATCAGACCATCTACGGCTACAAGGAGGGCGCAGTGGCCGCGCCCACAGCGGGCCTGCACTTCACCGGTGATCTGCTGATGGATCTGCGCAGCCGCGGCGTGCAGTTCGCCTATGTCACCCTGCACGTGGGCCTGGGCACCTTCCAGCCGGTGAAAGAGGAGAATGCGCTGGAGCACGAGATGCACAGCGAGTGGATGGAGATGACCAACACCACGGCCCGGCTCATCAACGACACCCGGCTGGCGGGCGGGCGCATCGTGGCGGTGGGCACCACCAGCGTGCGGGTGCTGGAAACCGCAGCCAAGATTTCTCTGGGTCTGGAGCCCAGCGATCCGGCCCCGCCCAACCTGGTCTGCGGCTGGAAGACCGTCTCGGCCTGGACGGGCGAGACCAACCTCTTCATTTATCCGGGCCATCACTTCCGGGCCACCGACGCGATGCTCACCAACTTCCATCTGCCCAAATCCACCCTGCTGATGCTGGTGGCGGCCTTTGCCGGGCGGGAGACCATTTTGCGGGCGTATGAGGAAGCCATCGAGCAGGGCTACCGCTTCTTCTCCTTCGGCGACGCCATGCTGATTTTGTAGGTAACTGCTAACATAGTCTGTTTGTTTTCGGTGGTTTGGCTTCTGCTGCGGCAGGCCCCCCCTCGCTTCCCCCCGCAAGCGGGAGGGATGACCTCTCCGCCTGCAAAAAGCTTTGCAAACCAGCGGCTCCCTCCCCTGCAAAGGAGCGAAGCGACTGGCGGGGGAGGGCCGGGGTGGGGGCCAGGTCCAGCGGCCAAGGT
>JALWDV010000641.1 GCA_027036755.1 Anaerolineae bacterium | reverse complement strand
GTGGGGGCGGGCGTCACGCGCCCGGGCGCAGGCGGTAGCTGATCCGCCTTGAAGTATTCCTGACGCCTGTTCTCGCATTCAGCCGTCGCCAGAGCGCCCGTATCGCTGCAAATCGTCAGTTGCACCACGCCCGGAGGCGGCGTGAAATTGGCGATGGGCAGGTTTTCGTGGGCTGCGGTCATAAACGCCTTCCAGATAGGCGCGGCTGTGCTGACTCCGCTGAGGCCGTTCATGGGCGCGTTGTCGGTGTTGCCCACCCACACCCCAGCCGCGATCTGGGGCGTGTAGCCGATGGTCCAGCCGTCGCGCCAATCGTTGGTGGTGCCTGTTTTGGCCGCCACCGGACGATCGGACAGCTCGAGCCAGCGCGAGGCCCGGCCAAACGCGGGCTTGCGGGCCTGATAATCGCTGAGGATAGAGGTGGTGAGGAAGGCGTGCTCGGGCGTGATGGCCCGCACCGGATTGGGCCGCGTGTTGTCCGCCAGCAGATCCCCCTCCTGCGTTTCCACCCGGGTGATGAGATGGGGCTCCTGGCGCAGGCCGCCATTGGCGAAGGCCGCGTAGGCGTTGACCATCTCCAGCAGGCTGATCTCGCCGCTGCCCAGGGCCAGAGCCAACCCGTAATCCTCCCGGGTGAGGGTGCTGACGCCAAGGCGCTGGGCCAGGTCTTTCAGCGCCGGAACGCCCGCGTGTTGCAGGGCTTTGACCGCGGGAATGTTGTAGCTGTTGGCCAGGGCCGAGCGCACGCTGACCGGGCCATGAAATTTGCCATCGTAGTTGCGGGGAACATAGGGCGGGCGGCCCGGCCCGTCGGGGAACTCGGTGCGTTCGTCCATGACGATGGTGGCGGGCGTCCAATAATCCTCGGGCATCTCGAAGGTGGCCAGATAATCCAGCGGCTTCATCGCACTGCCCACCTGCCGCGGCGTCACCGCCATGTTCACCTGCCCATCGATGCTTTTGTCGTTGAAGTCGGCGGAGCCCACCAGGGCCAGCACCTGGCCCGTCTGCGGGTCTATGGCCACCAGCGCGGCGTTGCGGGCGTTGGCGTTGCGCTGGGCCAGGGCGTCGACGCCCTGCCGCACGGCTTCTTCCGCCGCTTGCTGCAGTGTGGGATCCAGGGTGGTGTAAACTCGCAGCCCGCCTTTGGCCACCACCTGGGGGCCGTAGATCGTCTCCAGCTCCTCGCGCACCATCAACACGAAATGCGGGTAGCGGAAATCGGCCAGCGGGCGATGCAGAACCTGGTCGGGCGTTTTGCCGTCATAGGCCAACCAGGCCCGGGTGGCCTCCATGGGCGTGATGAACCCGTGCTCCACCATCAGCCGCAGCACGTCGGCCTGACGGTTTCGGGTGGCCTGCCAGTGGGTGTAGGGATCGTACTGGCCGGGATATTGGGGGATGCCCGCCAGCAACGAGGCTTCGGCCAGGGTGAGATCTCGGGCGTGTTTGCCGAAATAGGTCTGGGCCGCGGCCTCGACGCCATAGGCCAGGTTGCCATAAAAAATATGGTTGAGATAAATCTCCAGGATGTCATCCTTGGTGTAGCGGCGGTTGATCTCCAGGGAGAGAATGGCCTCGTTGATCTTGCGGGTCAGTGTTTTTTCGGGTGAAAGATAGGTGAGCTTGACCAATTGCTGCACCAGACTGCTCCCGCCCGGCCGCGTGGCCTCCCGCCGGAACACGTAGTAGAGCGCCCGGGCCACGCCCACCGGGTCCACGCCCGGATGCTGATAGAAGTTGGGGTCTTCCACCGCCAGGGTGGCGTTGATCATGTGGGGGCTGATGTCGGCCAGGGGCGCGATGGTGCGCCGCCCTGCGTCGGGCGGGAAGACTTCGTAGATGAGATTGCCCTCCCGATCGTAAATGGCCGTGGTCTTGAAGGTGTTGGCCCGGTCTCGCAGCTCGTCGGGCGGGGGCAGCGTGGCCGCGATGCGGGCGTATCCCACCAGCATCAGGCCCACCCCCAGCAAGATCATCGCGGTGATCCCCAGGATGACGAGCAGGCTGTTTCGCTTCAGGTTGGATGTGCGCGGCGTGGATGACATGCGGTGTGGTTTTGCGGGGTGACTGCTAGGTCGTTGCCCCCAATCGTCCTCTTTTGCCACGAAGACACGAAGGAAACGAAGACACGAAGTCATTCAAAGAAGATTTGGGTGCGTCCCATTTCGGTTGGAAGCGTTTGCCACGTCCGCCCGGCGATGAAGTCGCCGGGCTACAAAACAGCGCCGGATAAATCCGGCTAGCCCCGCAGGGGCGCTGTTTCTAGCCGGGGGACTTCATCCCCCGGCGCTGGCCGCGGGCGCGAAGCGCCCCGTTAATGAATGGATTATTTTAACTTTCCAACTCATTTGGGACACACCCAAAAGATTTTATCCATGTTTCTTCCTATCCGTGTTGAGGGAACAGGGCTATGTTAGCAGTCACTTTACGGGATCAGCTTTTTCTGCGTCCAAAGAGCCTCGTATGCGTCCGCGCCTGGTGCAGCAGCGTTCGCCGGGCCTGCTCGATGGCCCGGGCCAGCTCCGGCTCGCTTTGCGCCAGATTCAGCGCCCGATATTCCTCTTCGTCCAGCAGCAGCGGCTGACCGTTGGCGGGCGCCCAGATATCCAGCGCCAGATCGCGCCAGGTCAGCGTCCGTTGGGCGGAATCGTAGCGCAGC
>JALWDV010000640.1 GCA_027036755.1 Anaerolineae bacterium | reverse complement strand
GGAGCGAGGGGGGGCCTGCCGCAGCAGAAGCCAAGCCAGCGAAAACAGACAAACTACCTTAGCAGTTACGAAAATCCTTCCATTCCTTCGCCCCATTTCTCTCATGCGCACACTTATCCCCATCCTGCTCATCATCCTCGCCCTGGGATTGATGCTTTTCATCTCGACCGGACTGGCAGCGGCCCCGCCCGCTTCTCCCACGCCCGCGGATCTGCATCCGCTTTCGGCGCTGGCTCCCATGGGGTTGGGAGAATGGACGAAACAGAATAGTCACACCAGCGCCAATCTATACGCGGTGCAATTTCTGGATGACCGGATCGGTTTCGCCGCGGGCGCTGACGGCGTTTTCCTCAGCACCGGAGATGGCGGCGAGACCTGGGAAAAACGGGCCACGGGCGTGGATAGCGCCATCCGCGCCATCCACTTCTTCGACGCCCGGCACGGCTGGGCCGCGGGAGACCAGGGCCTGCTTATGGACACGAATGACGGCGGAGCCAGTTGGCGTAAAACGAATCTGCTCTTCCCCGGCGATTTCTACGCCCTCGGTTTCAGTGCGATCAATGATGGCTGGGTCGCGGGCGAGGACGGCGCGCTTTATCACTACGATGGGGGGACGTGGCAGCCGGCGCCAATCCCCACAGACCTGACCCTGTACGCCCTGGCGTTTGTCGACGCCCGAACAGGCTGGGCTGCAGGAGAAGACGGAGTCATCTTGCACACGGAAGATGGCGGCCAGTCCTGGCGCATCCAGACCCTGGGCGGCGCTGACGCTTTCTACAGTCTGGCCCTGGCCGATGGCGACCACGGCTGGGCCGCGGGCGCTGGCGGCATGATCCTGCACACCGACGATGCGGGACTCCATTGGCGACCCCAAACCAGCAATGCGTCCAGCACCCTCCGGGGCGTCGCCATGTTCGATCGATTCACCGGCTGGGTTGCCGGAGATGGCGGCCTGGCGCTCTACACCGGCGATGGCGGCGTCACCTGGCTGCAAGACAACCCAGGCGTCGGATTTGATCTTCGGGCTGCGGCCGCGCCCGAGCAGCGACGGGCCTGGCTGGTGGGCGACGCCGGAACCATCGTTCGCTGGCGCGACCCGCGCCCCACCGCCACGCCCACGGCCACGCCCACAAACACGCCCTCGCCCACCCCGACGCCCACGCCCACCGACACGCCCGTTCCCACTCCCACCTCTGCCGAGCTCACCCTGTTCGTCTATTTCGATCAGGATCTCAGCGCCAGCTACACGCCGGGCGACACCCCCGTCAGCGATATCCCCATCACTCTGAAAGACGATCAGGGCGTCATCCGCGGCGTCGCCACCACCGACGCCGATGGGCTGGTCACTTTCTACAACCTGTCTCCGGGACATTACATCCTGACAGCCATGCCTACGCCATTGGGATATTACCCCACCACCAGCTATCCCGTCACCGCCACGCTCGACGCGGGCGAGCGGCAACGTTTGCAACTGGGTTTTGCGTCAGATCGCACCTACATCTATCTGCCCCTGCTACAACATCCATTCGCGCAGTGACGAAAGTCGCTCCCAGCCTCTCCGCCATTCCTCATGACCGTCCACCTATCTCACCATCCGCCCCAAATTCCGCAATCCCTTGCTCGCAGTATGGCTCGATGGTATAATGAAACGCCCCATATCCCTATGTCAACCAACATGAGCTCATACCAAAATCCTATGCGTATTCTGGTCGTAGACGATGATCCTCCCAGCGTAAAAATGACCGCATTCCTTCTGCGGGAAGAAGGCTACGAGGTGATGGCCGCAGATAACGGCAGCGACGCCCTGGCGCTTATCGAAAGAGAAGACCCCGATCTCATCCTCCTCGACGTTATGATGCCGGGCCTGGACGGCTTCGAGACCCTGCGGGAAATCCGCTCGCGCTACGCCATCCCCGTCATCTTCCTCTCGGCCAAGGGCGAAACCTCGGATCGGGTTGCAGGGCTGGAGCTGGGGGCCGACGATTATCTCGCCAAGCCCTTCGAACCCTCAGAGCTATTGGCCCGGGTCAAGGCGGTGCTGCGTCGCACCGAAGCCTACGCCCTGGGCGAGCCCTCCGATCGCATCGCAACGGGCGGCATCCACCTGGATCCTCTCACCAATCGCGCCGAACTGCCCGACGGACGGATCGTCGAGCTCACCCCCATCGAAACGCGGCTCTTGCACACCCTCATGCGCAATGCCGGACGCGTTCTCACCCATGATCAACTGCTGAACAGCGTGTGGGGAACCAACTACGGCGGCTATCCCAATCAGATCGCGGTTTATGTGCGGCGTTTGCGCACCAAAATCGAAGAAAATCCCGACGATCCCCAGCATCTGGTCACCGTTCGGGGCGTGGGATATCGCTTCGAAGTTTGAACAGCCCTCAAACCGCCTGGCATCTTTACAGGGGACCTGGAGGGGCCGCGTTTCGCCGCCCTGCATCCATCGTCCCCTTTTTCCTGCATTCAACCCAACGAACGCCTCAGCCCATGAATATGCGACTTCAACCAAGCCTCCGATTATTCATCGCCCTTTTCACGGCGGCGCTTTTGCTGCTGGCCCTTCCTGCGTGGCTGCTGGCTTTCGCCCCGACGGCCAATGCGCCCGCGCTCTGGTTCGATTTTCAGCCGCCAGCGGACGAATGGCGGACGACGCCAACCCTGCAAACATCGGTGACGGTGACCGACAGCGACGGGCTGACCGACGAGGGGGCCTATCGTCATTCGCAAGACGGCGTCAGTTGGAGCAGGTGGATGACCGAGAATCTCCAGATCGGCGGTGCGGTCACGAACACCCGCCATCTCACCATCACAGCCATCACCCTGAATGAGGGCGTCAACTACATCCAGTATGTCATCACCGATAGCCATGGGACAGCCGAGACAAGCCCCCAGGCCGTGGTCGAGATCGATTCTCAGCCGCCCGCCGCGCCCGACGATCTCCAGTTGAGCCCCACCGGCTGGCAAACCGCCACCAACGTCGCCTGGACCGCCACATGGCGCAATCCCGACGACACCAGCGGCGTCGTGGCGGCCTGTTACAAGATCGGCGACGCACCTGACGACAGCCAGGACGGACAATGCGTCAGCGGCGAGGATATTGAGACCATCAGCGACATCCTGCCGACCAATGAGGGCGCGTTCGATTTTTATCTCTGGCTGCAGGACGCCGCGGGCAACAGCGACATCGCCAATTCGGGCGTCATCAATGAGGGCGTCCAGTGGGATCACACGCCGCCCAACGTCTCCATGAACGTCTTGGGGGATATCGGAGGCGACAACTGGTACACCGAAGCCATCACCATCCAGGTCAACGCCACCGATATGGAATCAGGTCTGGCGCAGGCGTTTTACAATCTGGATGACAGCGGCTGGCGGGAAGGCGATGAGCTGACAATCGACGAGGACGGCGCTCATTCGATCATCGCCCGGGCGCTGGATGCGGCCGGAAACAGCGCCGAAACCGCCCAGCGTGAGCTCAAACTGGATGCAACGCCTCCCACCACTTCTCTCACCATCGAAGGCGCGCCCAACGCCCAGGGATGGCACGAAAGCCCAGTGACCATCACGCTGGCGGCGCAGGACGCGGCGTCGGGCGTTGCATCCACCCGGTGGCGGGTGGATGACGGGCCCTGGCGCGAACAGATTTCAGCTACGCTGAACACCGATGGCGATCACCTCTTTAACTTTTACAGCACCGACAACGCCGGAAACCAGGAGGCCATTCAGGAAAAACACGTCAAGATTGACCAATTCCCGCCCGTCACATCTTACGCAGTGCTCTCGGATGGCGAGCCCACCAATGGCTGGTATCGGCAGCCGGTCACGATCACGCTGGTGGCGCAGGATGACGGGATCGGCGTAGATAAAACCTACTACCGCATCAATGGCGGCGAGTGGTTCACGGGCTCCACTTTCATCCTGACAGCCAGCGGCGATTACGACATCGAGTTCTACTCCGTCGATCTTCTGGGCCATGCCGAGGCTATTTCCGGCATCCCGGACGGTGTGCATATCGACGCGATTCCGCCTCGCTCGCCTCGCCCGCTGGATGTGCAGCCGCGGCAGTGGACCAATGTCAATGATTTCAATCTGCTGCTGGCGCTGCCGCCTGATCTCAGCGGCATCGCCGGGGCCTATGTCAAGGTGGGCGAGCCTCCGCTATCGCCCACGGACGGCCAATGGCATTCCGGCGCAAACAGCACCCTCAGCCATGTCCAGGCTCCGACTGAGGGCGTCTCCAAGGCTTATGTCTGGCTTGAAGACAACGCGGGGAATGTGGATCATGGCAATTACGGCGTGTGGGAAGGCGATTTGAGCCTGAAGTATGATGCCACTCCGCCCATCACCCAGCTTGCGGTCGAGGGCCAGTTGGGGAAGAACGGCTGGTACGCCTCCCCCATCACCATCACCTTTCAGCCCACCGATGCGCTTTCGGGCCCGGCCAGAACCATCGTCAAAGTGGATAGCCAGGAGCCGGTGACGGAAACCGTCATCCATCTGGCAAGCCAGAACAAGCACGCGGTTCATTATTACAGCATCGATAACGCGGGCAATCAGGAAGACGTTCACCTCTCCACCCTGCGCATCGATTATGAAGCGCCGGGAAGCGCCACGCATCTGGCGGTCCAGCCCAACGACTGGACCCTGACCAACACCTTCACCCTGACATGGGACAATCCCCACGACGTCTCGGGGATAGGCGCGGCCTATTACACCATCGGCAGGCCGCCCGAAAACCCCGGCGACGGCATTCCCATTCCGCCCACGGGCATCGCTCCGGGCATCTCGGCTCCGGGCGAAGGGGCCTGGGACGTGTATCTGTGGCTGGAAGATCGGGCGGGCAACGTGGATATCGATTCGCGAAAATTGTTGAAAGGGGGATTGCGTTACGACGTGACGCCGCCCAACTCCGTCTTCAGCATTCTGGAAGGCGACCTGGGCGCGAACGATTGGTATGTGACCCCGGTCAAAGTTCTTATCAGTCCCCGAGATGACGGCTCGGGTCCGGGAGGCGTGCATTATCGTCTGAACGACGGCCCCTGGCAATATGCCAAACACGAAGCGCTGATAGAAATCAACCGCACCGGCCGGTTCGATCTGGCGTATCAGTCGGTCGATATCGCGGGCAACCGGGAAGCCGTCCAACACGCCTTCATCAAAGTCGATATCGATGCCCCCTGGCCGCGATTTCAGTTCATCAACCGCTACCAGCGCCAGACAAATTTCCTGGTTTCATGGCGGGGCGGAGATCAGAGCGAGGGCAGCGGCTTGCAGGGTTTTGATCTTCAAGCCAAAGATGGACGAAATGGCGCCTGGGTCACCTGGGGAACTATCAACACGCCCGATCTCTCCCGCCGATACTACGGCAACTACGGCCATCGCTACTTCTTCCGCATTCGCGCCCGCGACAAAGCTGGCAACGTCTCCAATTGGGTGGAAATGCCGTGGGGCGTTTACATCGACCGCCTGCAGGATGGCGATTTCGCGGGGGGCGAGTTCGGCGAGTGGCAACACGGCGGCGCGCTGGAACAGAGCGTCATCACAGTCCAGGGCCCGTACAATGCGCCCGTGCACGCGGCCCAACTGGGAACGCCCGATTATGGCCCCAGCAACGACTTCTCCAAGCAGGGCTCCGTGCCCGTAGGCTCGGCCGCCATCACCCAAACAGTGCGGATTCCGGGCCCTTCGGTGCTGGATCGCCCCGTGCTCACCTTCTGGTATCGTCTCCGAACCTACGACGCCGAGTACAGCGAGCGCTTTCAAAAAGTCTACGACACCCTGGATGTGGAGCTCTTCCTGGGCAATACGCCGCGACGCGTCTTCCGGGAGGGCCAGCCCTATGACCAATGGCTGGAGCATGGAGGCAAGGTGCTGGCCGATTTGGGCTGGAAGCAGGCGTTCATTCCCATCCCCCGCAACATGATCGACGAAGCTGTAACCATCAGCATCGAAAACTGGAATCGCAACGACAACTGGCTCAACACCTGGACGCAAGTGACCGACATCCGCTTGTGGGAGCCTTACCAGGTGTTCCTGCCGCAGATCACCGCTGGCGGCGCGGCCGCGGCGTCCGTGGATGAGGAAACGCCCTCGCTGCGCAGGCCAGGGCGCTCATCCTCCACCCTGCGTGTTCGCTAACGAAGCTTCGCCTCAAACCGACAAGAAATGGGACGCGGATGAATGCGGACGAACACGGATAAAAAAATGTCATGCTTCGTCCATGTTCGTCTGCGTCCAAAAACTTGACTCATTTGTTAAGTTTCTCGGGCATGAAGACACCTAGGCATCGTCCGAGACGGCGCTCGGAAGATGAGGCCCTTTTGGGCAGCATATAGCAAGACGTCTGCCGCCCCCGCCGGGGGATAAAGTCCCCCGGCTAGAAACAGCGCCCCTTCGGGGCTAGCCGGATTTATCCGGCGCTGTTTTGTAGCCCGGCGACTTCATCGCCGGGCGGCGGTTGGTCACGAAGATCGAGACTTTTTTCTCGATCTCGATGCGCTAAGCGCCTAGTGCAAGGAGGCCGGAATGATTGTATGGTTTGCTATGATGATGCGCCGCGCCGGATCGCACATCCGGCGCACTTTTCCCGTTTAACCCGCCGGATTGCGAATCCGGCTGGACGCAGAGAGCTCCCAGGGCGGATTGCGAATCCGCCCGGTCTCACCCCAAAATCCAAAAGAATCAGTTCCCTTTCCCATTCAGGCCGCAGGGCTTTGCCCCCTCCCCGGCCCTCCCCCGCCAGTCGCTTCGCTCAGAATGATACATACGAGAATGGCGCTTCTCTCCACTCATTTTGGATGCACCCAATCGAATCTCGCGGCATTCACCCGTGGAATTCACCGCTGATGACGCGGATGCGAGGGATTTACTTCGTTCTTCCATGACATCCATTCCTCCCAACGACGAAGATCTGTTGAACGGCCCGCCTGCAGACGACGAGGACGCGTTCCTCCTCGATTCCGAAGGCGATGAGATGATCTCCGAAGCTGAAATGGCGGAGAATCTCTACGCCGAGGGCATGGCCTACTACCAGCGGCGCCAGTGGCGACAGGCCCTGGCTGCGTTCTCGCGCCTGCAAGAATTGCAGCCGCAACGGCCCGGCATCGCCGCGCTGCTGGATGAAATCAACTGGTTCATCGAGCTGGAGGAAATGAACCCCGAGCAGCCGCAAAATCCGGCCAACGCGGCCGCGCCGCCCCGGTTGCGCTGGCTGCCCTGGGTCATCTCGCTGCTCATTCTGGTGACGGCAGTAGTGGTCATCTTTCTGGTGGCGGGAGACAGGCTGTTCGGCTTTCCGGGCCGCCAGCCAGACCCGGGCCTGATCGAGCTGTACAACGAGGGGCAATCGCAACTGGCCATCGGCAATTACGATGGCGCCATCGCCGCGTTCGAGAGCATTTTACAACGCGATCCCGGGGACATCGCCGCCAAGACGGGCCTCAAGCAGGCTCGCCAGCTCAAAGAGATGGCCGAAAAATACAAATCGGCGCAAGAAGCCATTCAGAGCGAAAACTGGGATGCAGCCAAAGCCGATCTGGAATCCATCGTCACCCGGTACCCCTCGTATGAAGACGCCAACCAGTTACTGGATTACGTCAGCCGTCAGCAGGAGTTGGATTCGCTCTTCGATCAGGCTGTGGCGGCCTACAACGCCAACCGCTGGGGCCAAGCCATCGCCCTTTTCGAAGGCATTCAGCACCGGGATGAGACCTTTCGCACCGACGCGCTGAAGGAATCGCTCTTCATCAGCTATCTGGAAGAAGGCGAGCAACTCATCGAAAATCATGGTGACGACATCGCCAGTGTGCGCCAGGCGCTCCAGCACTTCAACTCGGCGCTCACCATCCACCCCGATAATCAGCGGGCCGCGCAGAACCGCCGATTGGCCAACCTCTATCTCTCGGCCCTGCTGGCCATCCAGCGCCAGGATTGGGAGCAGGCGATCCTGAATCTGGAAAGCATCCATGAAACGAACCCGGCCTACGCCGGCGGCAGGGCGGCCTGTTTGCTTTATCAATCTTATGTCGCGTTGGCGAAGAAAACGATGCGTCAAAAGCAATACCGCGCCGCTTTGAAGCTTGATGACAAGGCGCTGGCCATCGAGCCGCCCTGTAATGATCAAAAAGAGGCGCTGAGGCTGCGCGACGCGTTGCTGCTGGCGCTGGCCACCCCCACGCCCACGCCCACAGCCACGCCTACGGCCACGCCCACAGCCACGCCCACAGCCACGCCCACAGCCACGCCCACGCCTACGCCCACGCTTCCGCCCACGGCCACGCCCACGGCCACCCCCACGCC
>JALWDV010000639.1 GCA_027036755.1 Anaerolineae bacterium | reverse complement strand
GTGGGGAGGGCTCTCCGTCTGCAAAAAACTTTGCAAACCAGCGGCTCCCTCCCCTGCAAAGGAGCGAAGCGACTGGCGGGGGAGGGCCAGGGTGGGGGCCAGATCCAGTGGTCAAGGCTGCAAAACTGACGAACGCTGTCTTGAATGTTGGCCCAGAAGGCCTACCTGAGCAGTTACGAGAGAGGACAACCAACTGACATACGTCAGCGGTCGTTTTCATTCATTCAAGCCAATTCACCAGGCGTTCCTCCGAATCCAGCGGCCCGACATAAGCCAACGAGAGCTTTTCCGGCCGCCAAAGCTCTTGAGCAAGACGCTGCACGTCATCGGGCGTCACCGCGTCGATCTGCGCCAGAGCCTGATCCAGCGAAAGGGGCTCGGCGCCAGTGGCCAATTGCTGGCCCCACCACGCGGCCACGCCCATGGGGTCCTCGCTGGCCAGCTCGGTGCGTCCTCGCAGATAATCCTTGAATCGGGTCAGCTCTGCGTCGTTCACGGGCTCATCCTGCAACGCCCGCCACACGGCCATCACGCCATCCAGCGTCTCGAACAGACGCGAAGCGTCGCAGCCGCCGAAAACGCCCAACGCGCCCGCGTCGTGGAAGCCGTTGACATAAGAGCCGACGTTGTAGGCCAGGCCCTTTTCCTCGCGCAGACGCTGCCACAGACGAGAGCTCATGCCCTCGCCCGCCAGCACATTCAGCAGTCTCAGGACGAAGCGTTGAGGATGCAGCCGCGGGAGGGCGGGAACCGCCAGTTGCAGATGCGCCTGCTCGCTGGGCCAGATGCGGATGCGATGCCGGGGAGACGCGGGCGCTGGGGGTGCGGGCGTCATCTCGGGCGGCGTTCCCGTCCCCCACCATCCACCAAAATCCTCGGCCACGGCCCGACGCAACGCCGCGGAATCGATGTTGCCGGCGATGCTGAGCACCGCGCGCTCGGGCCGGTAGGCTCGCCGGTGGAAAGCGCGCAGCGCCTCGCGCGAAAGCGCCGACACCGTCTCGATCTCCCCCGCGATCTCTCGCCCCAGCGGATGATTCCCCCACATGGCCTCGTTGCTCAACTGCGAAACCAGGTCTTCGGGGATGTCCCGATACATGGCGATTTCATCGAGGATGACGCCCCGCTCCCGTTCCATCTCCGTGGGATCGAGCAAAGGCGTCTGCACCATGGAAGCCAGGAGATTCAGACTTTCGCGCCAGTGCCGGGCCCCGATCTTGATCCAAAAAGTGGTGAACTCCTGGCTGGTGGAGGCGTTGAGAAAACCGCCCCGTCCCTCCACCGCGTTGGCGATATCCCGGGCCGTGGGCCAGCCCTGGCACCCCTTGAAGGCCATGTGCTCCAGGAAATGGCTGACGCCCGCCTCCTCCCGGGCCTCATAGCGGCTCCCCACCCCAAGATACACGCCAATGGCCACAGAGCGCACGCAGGAGATGGGCGCGAGGGCCACCACCAGGCCATTGGGCAACTGATATTGCTCGAATGTATGCAACGTCCTTCCTATTGGCCGCTCTTCAACTGCTTGAGATAACGCTCCGCTTCGCTCTTCGCCCGAGGATCCTGCGCGGGCGGGCCAGCCAGGAAGGTCTCGAATTCCTTGATGGCCTGATCCTTCTTGCCCTGCAGCGCATAGAGCGCGCCCAGCCCGAAATGGGCCTCTGGCAGGGTGGGCTCGATGGCCAGCGCCTTCTTGAACATGAGCTCAGCGTTTTTCTGATCCCCCGTCTGCAGATAGGTGGCGCCCAGAAGATAGGTGGTGGCCGCGTCATCCGGGTTGACCTTCAGCGCCTTTTTGAATTGCTCTTGCGCCTCGCTGTATCGTCCCAATTGATACAGCGCCACACCCAGATTGGCCAGGGTGGCTGGATGATTGGGATTGATCGCCAGGCCCTTCTTGTACGCATCCACCGCCTCGGCGAACCGGGCGCGTTCGGTGTAGGCGTTGCCCAGATTCAGGTATCCCTCCACCGATGGATTGTTCTCCACGTCCTGTTTCATGGAATCCAGTGAATGATCGACTGCGGCCTGAGGCGATCCTGACGGCGTGACCATCGCGGGTTTGCCTGACTGATTATCGCTCTGCGATTGCGAGCCGCTGCACGCGGCCAACAACAGCGTCAGAAGCAACAGGGGGAAAAGGATGTATTTTTTCATGCGGGCGCTCCTAGAGATTCCAAAAGTACGACACGAGTTTCATCGCCGGTCAGATCCGATTTGCGCACTTTCAGAGAAGAAAGCGTCTCGACATCGCCAACACCCATCTCTTTCAAAAACTTCTCCAGCGGATCAAGCTTCATCTTCAATCCTGGCTGGGCATAGTGCATGGGGATGACGATGCGAGGTTCGAGTTCGGTGATCACCTCGACCGCCTGGGACGCGTCCAGAATATCGCCGCCGCCCACGGGGACGATCAGAACGTCGGGGCTGTTGAAGGCTTCGATCTGCTTGCGATCCAGCGTTTCGCCCAGATCGCCCAAATGACCGATGCTGACATCGTCGAATTCATAGAGGAAGGCGGTGTTGCGTTCTCTTTCGCCCGGCTTGCCGCGATGATAGGCGGCGACGCCGGTGATGAAAACCGCGTTCACCTCATACTCGCCCGGGCCATCGAATACATGCTCGACGCCCTTGACGGCTTTGATGTGATTGTGCCCGGGCGCATCGTGGCTGACAGTGACCACCTGCGCCCGAACCGAGGGCATGTTCAGACCGACTTCCGGGGAGTAGGGGTCGGCGACGACGGTGAGCTGGCGGCTCTTGAAGCGAAAACACGCCAGTCCGTACCAAAAAATCTCCATAAAAATCGTTTGTCCTGAAAAGCGAGGGAAATCTGTTATGGCGGCAACGTCTCGATGCGTTGCCGAGAAGGGGTTATTGCAGGCCCATTATACACCAGAATAATGATTCCGGTGAAGTGAACCGGGCATGACGGAGCCGCAGGAGGCTCCGCGTACAGTCATTCCCATCAAACAGCGCTGGGGCTGAGCGCGCCGCGTCTGCGACGAAAGGCGGGCGTTTTATGACCCTCGCCAGCTTATTCGTATTCTCTCCCGATTTTCGGTAAAATCATGCCATATTCCACCCTCACCCCAATCCAGCAAGGAGCAGGAAGCATGTCCATCAAAGATTTCACCCTCGATTTTTCCGACTTCTCTTTTGTTTTCAACGGCCTTTCTCGCCCCGAAAGCATCATTGCCGAAAGAGATGGAACCCTCTGGACATCGGATAACCGCGGCGGCGTCACCCGCATCGATCCCGATGGCTCCATGCGCACCATTGGCAATATCGAAGGCGACACCAATGGTCTGGCTATGGACGCCCAGGGCAATATCTACATCGCCCATATCGGAAACGGCAACATCTACAAGATGGACAAAAACGGCAATCACACGGTGATCCTCAATGAAATCGATGGTCAACCCCTGGGCGCAGCCAATTACGTTTTCATCGACAGCAAAGATCGTCTCTGGATTTCCATCTCGTCTCGATCGGTGCCCTGGTTCCTGGCCGCGGCCGCACCTCGTCCCGATGGCTACATCATCCTCGTCGATGAGAAAGGCCCGCGCATCGTGGCCGATGGCATCTATTTCACCAACGAAGTGCGCATGGACGCGGACGAGCGCTATCTTTACGCCGCCGAAACCATGGGCAACCGCGTTTTGCGCTATCCGGTGTTGGATGATGGCCTGGGCGAGGCCGAGGTGTTCGGGCCCAGCCAGTTCCCGTTGGGCGGCTACCCCGATGGCATCACCTTCGACGCTGAGGGCAACCTGTGGGTCACCCACATCATTCGCAACGGCCTGGGCGTGATTACGCCCGATGGCGATCATCATATTGTCTTCGAGGATGTGAATCAACCGGCGCTGGAAAACGCGGTGAAGCTGGTGGAGCAGAACGCGCTTACGCCCGAGGCCATGTACGCCTGCGTGGGCCCTCGCATCCAGTTTCCGGCCAGCCTCACCTTTGCCGGGCCTGATTTGAAGACCGCTTATCTCGGCTCGCTGGCTATGCCTTATCTGGTCAAATTCCAATCGCCCGTGGCGGGCCTGCCCATGCGGCACTGGCGGTGATATGGATTCCACCACCATCAAGGCCCCGCGTCTGATTCTGCGTCCCTTCCGCGAAGCGGATATCCCCACCATCGTTCGCTTGCTGCAAGTCCCCGACATCGCCCGCACGACGCTCAACATCCCCTATCCTTACGATGAAGACAAGGCCCGCGAATGGCTGACATTCCAGCAGCGAGCGCGGGAGGCCGGAACTGGCTACACCTTCGCCATCGTGCGCCGGGAGGATGGGCGGCTTGTCGGCGCCATCGACATCCGGCCCAACGCCCGGCACAAAAAGGCGGAAATCGGCTATTGGATTGGCAAGCCCTACTGGGGGCGGGGCTACGCCACCGAGGCCGCGCGGGCCATCATCCGCTTTGGCTTCGAGACGCTGGGGATGAATCGCATCTACGCCCTGCACTTCACCGACAATCCCGCCTCGGGCCGGGTGATGCAAAAAGCCGGAATGCAGTTCGAGGGCGTGTTGCGGGAGGACGTGCAGAAAGGCGACGCCTTCCAGGATCACGCCGTCTACGCCATTTTGCGGAAGGATTGGGCGGAAAGACGGGAGTAGTGCGGGGATGACAACGAAACGCTGTTTGACAAAACGACAACTTTCGTCTAAAATTCACCCAAAGCTGTTTCATCTGGCTCATTCGAGGGCTGCCAATGACCGCACATTCTGAATCTTTTCTTCAGCAAATTCATAGCTATTTGTCGGATGACGATTATCACTTTGTACTGCGTTCATTGGCGTTTGCCGGGGATGTCCATGACGGCTTTGTCAGGCTCACCGGGGAGCCGTATATTAACCATGCCATTGCTGTCGCGCAGATTCTGGCGGAGTGGCGCGCTCCCGCCGATGTGCTGGCCGCGGCGCTTCTGCATGATGCAAACAAATCGACCTACGCCCGGGCGCCCTCTTCCCAGGAGATGCGGGCCGTCATAGGCGACCGCGCCACGCTGATCGTCAACCAGATATCTCGCCTGGGGCGTTTTGGCCCGGCGTATCACAAGAACAGCCAACAGGCTGACGGCAATTCTGTGAATGAGAATCGAACGCTCTCGTGGGCCGCCATTGTGTTGCGTCAGGAGCCCACCGCGGTCATCATCAAGATTGCGGATCGCATCGACAACTTTCGTTCGTTGCAGGTGCTGCCGCGAAATCGCCGCCGGGCCTTCGCTCATGGCGTCCGCAACATCTTCATTCCTTTCGCCCAGAGTCTGGGCATGCGTCGGGCCAAGCGGTTGTTGGAGGATGGCGCGTTTCAGGTGCTCGATCCTGTGGTGTATCAGCGCATCACTAAGCTGTATCAACGGTATCACGAAAAGCATTGCAATGAAAGCATCACCTCGACTATTACAGCGTTGCAAAATCATCTGGCGGAAAATGGCCTGAACGCTGCCATCCAATGCGCTCCCACCAGCCGATGCGATTTGCACAAACGGGAAAGTGAAGCAACAAGTGGGGCCAGCTATCTTTTTCCTCCCATTCTGGTTCTGGTCGATGACAAAAACGCCTGTTATCGGGCGCTGGGGCTGATTCACCAGTTGTGGAGACCTCGCTCGTCCACACTCCATGATTATATCGCCGCGCCCAAATCCAGTGGGTATCAGGCGATCCACACCCAGGTGCATGTCACCAGCAGCGATTACATTCTGATCGAGATTCAGGATCGCATGATGCACCTGGTGGCGGAATATGGAGTCACCGCCCGCTGGCAGGGCGTTTCTACTGAGCTGACTCCCGCCATTCCCACCATCCCCGAGCCGCCGCCGGGCAAAATCGCTGTCTTCACCCCCGAAGGCGAGATCAAAATCCTGCCCGAAAACGCCACGCCCGTCGATTTCGCATACGCCATTCATCCCGAATTGGGACATCAGTGCAGCGGAGCCATGGTTAACGGCCAGCACGCTTCGCTCTCCACCGAGCTGAAGTCGGGGGATCTGGTGCGCATCCTCACCAGCGCCACCAAGATCGGCCCTTCGCTGGCATGGCTGGATTTCGTCAAATCGGCTCGGGCTAAACGAGAAATTCGGAAATGGCACACCAAACGCTCGCCCAAGGCCGCCAGCGGACGCGGCAAAAAATTGTTGGATGAACGCCTGCGCGATTACGGCGTCACGCTCTCTACAAAAGAAACCAAGGCGGCGTTGACCACCATCGCCCGGGTAATGAACTATGAGTCGCTGGATGCGCTCTACATCGCCATTGGCGTGGGCCAGCGCTCCATCGAATCCGTCGTCAACCAATATCTGCACCGACAAAAAGGCAGTCGTCGCACATTGCAGCCCAGCGCGACCATCTCTTCGCTGGGGCATCATAACCTGCCGCATCGCCTGGCCAAGTGCTGCAACCCTCGCCCGCCAGATCCCATTGTCGGCTACATTACCAGGGACAACAGAGTCACCATTCATCGGGCGGATTGCAAAAATCTGCGCAGACTTCGCCCGTTGTTTGCAGCGGAATGGAACACGCCCATCGATCATCACATCACCCAGGTCGAAATCGAGGCGGTGGACAGGCCCGGTTTGATCAGGGATATCAGTGCGCTGATTCTCGAGAGAGATATGATCATCACCAGCTTTCACGCTGATCGCATCGACGATGGCTCGGCTCGCATTCAGATCGTCTTCGAGTCCATCCTCACCGAAGATTTCATGGCCCTCAAGGCGAAACTTCTGGACATCGAGGATGTGCGCAATGTGCACGCCGCCGAACTTACCATGCCCTCGCGGGTGGCTCGCGGGGCGATTGTCGAACGCCTCTTCATCAATCCCTACACGCTGAACCCCGCCACAGGCGATCGGTTTGTGGGCCGCACGAAAGAACTGCAAGAGTTGGTCAACAAATTGCGGGGCATCAGGCCGGGACAGGCGGTTTTGGTCTGGGGCCCGCGCCGCATCGGCAAGACTTCCCTGCTGCTGCAATTCCAGAATAGCATTCTCAATCACGCCGACTACGCGGTCGCGTATCTCAATCTCCATCAACTCAGCGGGCAAAGCACCACCTCGTTCATGTTCGAGATATTGAAAGCCATTGCCGCAGAGAGTCATCCCGATGGCATTTACGCGCCCAATTATCACCGCATGAAACGGGATCCGCTGAGCTATTTCAACAACTTTATCCAAAAGCGTCTGCCGCAATCCTCCAAACACATCGTCCTTCTCTTCGATGAGTTTCAATTCATCGCGGACCTGAAGGAAGAAAGAATATCGCTTCAGGACATCAACCATTACTTCCGCAGCCTCATTCAGCAGCGCGTGGGGCTCACCATCATCTTCAGCGGCGGCGGCGTCCTTTCCGATCTGCGTAAACAGGCCGACACCGTCTCGTTGCTCGAAGTGGCGGAATATCTGCCCATCAAGTGCCTGAGCCCGACCGAGGCCCGAGAGCTGATCACCGAACCGACGCAACGCATTAATTACGAGGAGTCCGTTGTGGATCGATTGGTGAAGTTGACCTCGGGCCATCCTTATTTTTTGCAACTCATCTGCGGTGAGCTTTTCGATTACGCCACCGAGAACCAGATCACCCACATCACGCCCGTGGATCTTGATCTCTTTCTGGAACAATCATGGACGCTTCACGCCGAACATTATTTCAGCCATCTTTGGGGAGATGGCGTTATCTCAAATCGAAGGCGGTTGCTCCGTTACAAGCTGGCCTTTGTCGCCACAGCGCTCAGCGCCCGGCCCGGAGAATGGATCGACTTCGGGACGCTGGATCGAAGGGGCGTCACCAGCATTCTGGCGGAGGAGCAGCTCTGGCAGGCCCTGGAAGGGTTGCGGGCTTTGGATAGCCTGGCCTTTCGGAACGAAAACGAATTTCGGATTAGCATCGAATTCGCACAGCTCTGGGCGCAGCAGAATTTTTCATTCTCTTATCTACGAAGAGGACTATAAGCATGATCGACTTTTTCTCTCGCCGACCAGCATTTAGCGATGATGTTTTTATTGGCCGAAAGGCTATTCTGAACTGGATCGCCAGCCGCCTGGGCGGCGCTTCGCCTCAAACCATCAATCTCATCGGCGAGCCGCGCATCGGGAAAACATCCACGCTTTATCGCGCTTACGCCCGTCGCCTGGGCGCGCCACCAGGCGCAGCGGCTGTTTACGTATGGTTGTCGCCTGCTGAATTCCCCCGTCCCGACGCCGCCGCGTTCTGGCGGGCGCTTTATCGACGCTTGCAGAACGCGAGCGGAGAGCTGGCCTCCCTTCCGCCGCCCGCAGCCACCGAGCAGGAGCTATTCCTCGAGATTAGCGGTATGC
>JALWDV010000638.1 GCA_027036755.1 Anaerolineae bacterium | reverse complement strand
CCCTATTGAAATTGTAAAGCTGATAGAAGGACGATCTGAACCATGCCTAAATTTGGAATTGCAGGAAATGATAAGGGTGCGTCCCAAATGAGTTGGAAAGTTAAAATAATCCATTCATTAACGGGGCACTTCGCGCCCGCCGCCAGCGCCGGGGGATGAAGTCCCCCGGCTAGAAACAGCGCCCCTGCGGGGCTAGCCGGATTTATCCGGCGCTGTTTTGTAGCCCGGCGACTTCATCGCCGGGCGGACATGGCAAACGCTTCAACCGAAAAAGGACGCACCCAAATGATAAGAAATCTTAACGCTAATTTAACGTCATCTTGATCTCGAAAGCTGCGATTTTTGCTATACTGATCTCGGAACCACTCACGACTGCGACTGGTCGCGAGACGTTCCCATTTAGTCATCGACCGCTGGTTGACTGACAAAAGTCAGCCTGGCGTCTAAACCTACCGATTAAAATCAGGGCCAGGGGCGGCCCCCACCGACGCTTCCAGCGCCCCATTTGACGAGGAAACCACCGTCTCCGCAGGGGGACGGGCGGCGGAACGCCCGTGGAACCGAATTCATTCGGCGAGTGAGGCGGCGCAACGAGATTTGTCAGTCAATCAGCATCGACCGCCAATCATGGCGCTTGTCGGCAACAAAAAGGCGCCAGACGCTAGCAGCTTTTTCATTCCAGGCGCCCTCTATTAGCGAACCCATTTGGTGAATGAATGAAACGCAGCCTGATCATTTTGACAATCTTCATCACAGCGCTGGGGCTGATGGCCTGCGGCTCGAAAGAACCGCCGCCCGATGAGGCCCGGCAACAGGAACTCGCCCGCATTGTCATGGCCTACGCCCCCAAAGCCAATGCGGCCTCGTGCGATGGCGAAACGCCCGCGGCCGAGGGCCTGGTGCAATTGCCGCCGGTGAACCCCATCGAGGTCTCGGGCGACATCATCAGCGCCGGCAGCTCCACCGTCTTCCCCCTGGCCGAGCGCATGGCCGAGCGCTTCCGGGCCGAGGGCTACACCGGCAACATCACCATCGATAGCATCGGCAGCGGCGCGGGCTTCGAGCGCTTTTGCACCGCGGGCGAGACCGACATCAGCAACGCCAGCCGCCCCATCAAGGAGAAGGAGATCGAGAATTGCCGCAAGATTGGGCGGGAACCGGTGGAATTCCGCGTCGGCACCGACGCCCTGGCCGTGGTGGTGAACCCCGAAAACGACTGGATCGAGAATGCCACCATCGAGCAACTGGCGGCCCTGTTCGCCACGGCCGAGAAATGGTCGGATGTAGACCCGGCCTGGCCCGATGAACCCATCCAACGTTTCATCCCCGGCACCGATAGCGGCACCTTCGATTATTTCGTGGAGGAGGTGTTCGACAAGGACAAAGAGCCCATCCTCTTAGCCGCCCACGTGCAGATGAGCGAGGACGACAACGTGCTGGTGCAGGGCGTGGAGGGCAGCAAATACGCCATCGGCTTCTTCGGCTACGCATTCTACGGCGAAAATCAGGAGCGATTGAAGGCGCTGGCCATCGAGGGCGTGACGCCCGGGCGGGAAAGCGTGGACGCGGGGACTTATCCCCTGGCCCGCCCCCTGTTCATGTACAGCGACCCCGCCATCATGCGAGAAAAGCCCCAGGTCGCAGCCTTCCTCGACTTCGTGCTGACCTACGTCAACGAGGAGATCACCGACGTGGGCTACTTCCCCATCAGCGACGAAATCCTCAACCAGTCCCGCCAAAACTGGCTGGATGCCATGGAGCGATAAAATGGCGCAGCAGTCTCTTTCTTCCACCGACATCGCCGCGGGCCTGCGCAAACAACGCCGCTGGGGCGAGACGGTCATCCACGCGCTGCTCTTCTTCTTCGCCGCGCTCTCCATCCTCACCACGCTGGGGATCATCCTGGTGCTGTTTTCGCAGGCGTGGCGCTTTTTCGCCCGGCCCGAGGTCACCTTCCTGGCTTTCCTGACCGATTCCCAATGGCAGCCGCAGATCGGGCGTTTCGGCATTCTTGTGCTGGTCAACGCCACGGTGCTCACCAGTATCATCGCCATGCTGGTGGCTCTGCCCGTGGGCATGGCCATCGCCATTTATCTCAGCGAATACGCCTCGCCCCGGGTGCGCGGCGTGCTCAAACCGGTGCTGGAGGTGCTGGCCGGGATTCCCACCGTGGTGTACGGCTATTTCGCCCTGACGTTTATGACGCCCATCCTGCAGAGCATCATCGGCAAAAACGTGGTGGAGATCTTCAATGTGGCATCCGCGGGCGCCGTCATCGGCATCCTCATCCTGCCCCTCATCACCTCTATGGCCGAGGACGCGCTGAGCGCGACGCCCAAATCGCTGCGGGAGGCGGCTTACGGCCTGGGGGCCACCAAACTGGAGACCGCGCTGAAGGTGGTGACGCCCGCGGCCATGTCGGGGCTATCCGCCGCGTTCATCGTGGCCATCTCCCGGGCCATCGGCGAGACCATGATCGTGGCCATAGCGGCGGGTGCGGGGCCGCGCAACTTCAACAGTTGGCGCGACGCCTTCCACAATCTGGCCATGTTCAACCCGTTCAAGGCCGCAGAGACGATGACCGGGCACATCGTGCGCATCAGCGGCGGCGACATCAGCTACGAATCCATCGACTACGACAGCCTGTTCGCCATCGGTTTGACCCTTTTCTTCATCACCTTCCT
>JALWDV010000637.1 GCA_027036755.1 Anaerolineae bacterium | reverse complement strand
GACACCTCGCTGGTGGCGCTGGTTGGCCTGCTCGATCTGTTGGGCATCGCCCGCGGCATCCTGGCCAACCCCAATTACATCGGTCGTCAGTTGGAGGTCTTCGCCTTTATCGCCCTCATCTACTGGGTGTTCAGCTACGGCATGTCTTATGGCTCCCGCCGCCTGGAGGTTGCTCTGGGCGTGGGTGAACGCTAACCTCTCACAGCCAATCAAACGTCCTAATTTCGATACAGGAGTTTTCTTATGAGCAATGACGAAACCACCCGATCTGGCATCGCCAGGGACGGCGAGCCCATCATCAAGTGCCAGGAAGTGCACAAGTGGTATGGCAATTTCCATGTGCTGCGCGGCGTCAACATGGATGTGCACAAAGGTGAGGTGGTTGTGATTTTCGGGCCTTCCGGCTCGGGCAAATCCACCTTCATCCGCTGCATCAACCGCCTGGAAGAGCACCAGAAAGGCCATATCATTGTGGATGGCATCGAGCTCAGCCATGACGTGCGCAACATCGCCGCCATCCGCAAAGAGGTGGGCATGGTGTTCCAGCAGTTCAACCTGTTCCCTCACCTGACGGTGATGCAGAACATCACCCTGGGCCCGATCTACGTGCGCAAGTGGGATAAGCAGAAGGCCGAGGAAATCGCCATGCAACTGCTGAAGCGCGTGGGCATCCCCGAGCAGGCCAACAAGTATCCCGGCCAGCTCTCGGGCGGTCAGCAGCAGCGCGTGGCCATCGCCCGCGCCCTGGCCATGCAGCCCAAGATCATGCTCTTCGACGAGCCCACCTCCGCGCTGGACCCGGAGATGATCAAGGAAGTGCTGGAGGTGATGGAGGAGCTGGCCGAAAGCGGCATGACCATGCTCGTGGTGACTCACGAGATGGGCTTCGCCCGGGCCGTGGCCGACACCATGTACTTCTTCGATCAAGGTCAGATCGTGGAAAGCGGCCCGCCCGAGCAGATCTTCAAGAATCCGCAGGAAGATCGCACCAAACTGTTCCTCTCCCAGATTTTGCAGCACTGAGTTCGGCGCTGCTTTCTGCAACTCGCTTTCTTCGACGCGCGTCGCTCTGGGCGGCGCGCGTTTTTATCTGGATATTGGAGAGCACGTATTGGATATTTGGGCATGGTTCATTCTCATTCAAAACCATCTTTACAATTTCTCCGTCAAACGTCATACGTCAAACGTCAAAAAGAGCCTTTTTCGCCATGTTTTGACGTTTGACGCTTTACGTTTGACGTGTTTTGCCAGGCGTTGACCACATGAAATTGTAAAGCTGAAGGAAGGACGATCTGAACCATGCCGATATTATTTCCCCATCACATTCAGCGGAGTTTTCCATGTCTTTACCGCACATCGATGAACAATATCTGCAAGACGCTCTGGTACAACTTCTCGAAATCCCCAGTCCCACCGGGTTCGCCGACAAGGCGATTGACTGGGTGGAGAACGCCGTGACGGCGCTGGGTCTTTCGCCCGAACGTACGCGCAAGGGAGCGCTGACCGCAATGCTGCCAGGCAAGGCCAGTGATGCGCCCCGGGCTCTGACCGGGCATGTAGACACCCTGGGCGCGATGGTCAAGGAAATCAAGGACAATGGCCGGTTGAAGCTGACCAGGCTCGGCGGTTTTGCCTGGAATACGGTCGAGGGCGAAGGCTGCCGGGTGTTCACCCGGTCGGGCCGTGTGATCTCCGGCAGTTTTCTGCTGGCCCAGGCGTCGGGTCATGTATACGGCCAGACGGTTGTGAACAAAACCCCGCGCGATGACGACGCCATGGAGGTGCGGCTGGATGAGCGCACCGCCACTGCGGAGGAGACGCGGGCGCTGGGGATCCAGGTGGGCGATTTCGTGGCCTTCGATCCGCGCGTGGTCGTAACCGAAAGCGGCTTTATTCGCTCGCGGCATCTGGACGACAAGGCGGGCGTGGCTGCGATGCTGGCCGCGGTCAAAGCGCTGCTGGATGCGGGTCTGACGCCCGCACAGCGAACGACGCTGCATTTCAGCAACTACGAGGAGGTCGGGCACGGCGCGGCCGCGGGCTTCCCGCCAGATCTGGCCGAGCTGGTGGCGGTGGATATGGCCGCGGTGGGCGAAGGTCAGAATTCGGATGAGTTTCATGTCAGCATCTGTGTCAAGGATAGCGGCGGGCCATATCATCACGGCCTCAGCAATCGCCTGCGCGCCCTGGCCGACCAGCATTCAATCCCCTACAAGGTCGATATCTACCCCTACTACGGCTCCGATGGCGAGGCGTTTTGGCGGGCGGGCGGTGACGTCAAGGTGGCGCTCATTGGCCCGGGCGTGGACGCCTCGCACAACTACGAGCGCACCCACATGGACGCGCTCGTCGGCACGACGCGGCTCATCCTGGCGTATCTGCTGGGCGAGTAGAGCGGGCCTGCTCTGAAAATAGAACACAGATGACGCAGAAAAGCTGATATACGCAGATAAAAATAGATAAAATCAAAACAATCTGCGAAACTCTGTGTACATCAGAGGTTTCTAAGTGTAACTGCTAAGGTAGTCTGTCTGTTTTCGCTGACTTGGCTTCTGCTGCGGCAGCCCCCCCCTCGCTCCCCCCCGCAGGCGGGGGGGATGACCTCTCCGTCTGCAAAAAACTTTGCAAACCAGCGGCCCCCTCTCCCGCAAAGGAGCGGAGCGACTGGGCGGGGGAGGGCTGGGG
>JALWDV010000636.1 GCA_027036755.1 Anaerolineae bacterium | reverse complement strand
GGGCCGGGGAGGGGGCCAGGCACTGGCGGTCTGGATGGGAAAGGGAGTAATTGCTAACGTAGCCATGTTCACTCGACACGGATAGGAGGAAACACGGATAAAAATTTTTGGCGTGGTTCATTCTCATTCAAAACGATCTTTACAATTTCTCCGTCAAACATCATACGTCAAACGTCAAAAAGAGCCTGTTTCGCCACGTTTTGACGTTTGACGCTTTACGTTTGACGTGCTTTACCAGGCGTTGACCCTATTGAAATTGTAAAGCTGAAGGAAGGACGAACTGAACCATGCCAAATTTTTTAAATGACTTGGGTGTGTCCAAAATGAGTTGGAAAGTTAAAATAATCCGTTCATTGGCGGGGCGCTTCGCGCCCGCCGCCAGCGCCGGAGGATGAAGTCCCCCGGCTAGAAACAGCGCCCCTGCGGGGCTAGCCGGATTTATCCGGCGCTGTTTTGTAGCCCGGCGACTTCATCGCCGGGCGGACGTGGCAAAAGAGGACGATTGGGGCCAACCATCTTGGCAGTTACGAAAGAGAACTAATTTCTGGACATGCACTAAATCTCGCGGCGATGTTCGCCCTTGCGGGCGTAGCGAACGCCGTCTTTGCCCGCGCGCAGTTGCTCCAGCGCGTGGGGCAGCACCGGAGCCAGCACCTCGAACTGCTCTCGCACGGCCTTGGGGCTGCCCGAAAGGTTAACGATGAGGGTGCGCCCGCGAATGCCCGCCAACGCCCGGCTGAGCATGGCGTGAGGCGTCACCCGCAGGCCCGCGGCCCGCATGGCCTCGGCCAGGCCCGGCGCTTCCTTCTCGATGACGTCGCGGGTGGCCTCGGGCGTGACATCGCGCGGGGTGAAACCGGTGCCGCCCGAGGTCAGGATCAGGGCCGCATCCTCCTCGTCGGCCCATTGGCGCAAGCGGGCGGCGATCATCGCCCGATCATCGACCACAATGCCCATGATGGGCTCCTGCTCGGGCCAGAGGGAGCGCACGAGATCGCGCAGGAGCGGGCCGCTGCGGTCCTCGGCCTGCCCCGCGGCAGCGCTATCAGAAACGGTGAGAATAGCGATAAATGATGACATAAGGCAAATAGAAATAGAGAGATGATCAACTTGGTGGTGATGTCGACTCCGGGCAAAAACACATCTGGCAATCAGTAAGGCTCCGCCACTTCGAGCAAACTCATCTGCTGATTGCGTCTTTGAGGGCCAATTACTTCTCCAATCAACGGTCTGATATCAACAACCGCGCCATGATTTATGAAAACGTCATAGAATTTCTCGTAATTGTTCCCCCAATATATCGTGGCGCAAGCCATTGGCGCGCCCTTTCCGCCGTTCTTTCCATTCTCCAGAAACTTCAATCTTGTATCATAAAGAAAACAAATCGCAGTCGCTCTTCCAAACACACTTTTTTTCCAGTGTCCAGTATTTGTCGCAACCGGAACCAGGGCAATAACCTCCGATCCGTATACCTCATGGGCATCAGCGCACCGTGCAAGCCAATGCTTGATGGACGTCCCGCGCTCTCGATCCGCCCCATAAGGAGGATTCACGTAAATGGTGGGATAATCCCATGATTCCTTCAAACCATCGTGCTCAGGCAAACGATATTCCACCTCGGCATCCACAATCGAGTATTCGCTGGAGCATGGATCCAGATCGATTCGTCCGCCAAACACATCTTTCACAGCTTGCACATACTTGGGAGGAGTGCCCCAATCCTGACTTTTAGAGTTTACCGTCCGGCCGGCCGTCATAGCAACACCTCCTTCCAATTTTTCTGACGCAGAATACGAATTTCGTTCCTCAACCTCTCCAAAGAACCTTCAGCAGGGGAAATGACATTGAACCAATTTTCAATTCTATCAGCATTTTCCGAGAAATAACGCAATAGCTGATCATTGGCCTCGACATTGATTTGCACCTTCGTAAATTGATTCTTCCGCTTATTGGGCGCATAACTGGTCATGAAAGCATCCCGTATGGCGCGATATTCCGAGACGGGAGCAATAATGACTTCTTCAATGAATTCCGTGACGCCTTGATCCGTCAGAAAAATCAGCCAGTCATACGATTGGGCAAGCACCTTCAACTCCTTGTTATGATCCTCGGCTGTAAACCAATTTCCATGATTACTAACAACCCCAATCGTCATCACAAAATCTCGCAACAAAGAAGGATCATCTGAATCGACAACAAACTCGAGCAATTCATGGAACGGAGCAGAATGCGCTACTCGCCCATCTAAATAGATAACTCCGTACAAATCACCAGTTTCCAGCCTAACCTTCTGCAAAGAAGACACTGTGCGCGCGACATAGGCTCCCTGTTTCGCCTTCTCGATAGTCTGTGGTCCTTTCTTATTCCCCTCCTCCACCCCGACTCGTTTACATTCGACAATAGCGTATGGATGCAAGGCTTGCTGCGTGATCGAAATAAGAAAATAATCCTCGCCTTTTTCGATGATAGAAGCAACCAAAGAAGAATCACGCCCCAATCCAATTGTACAGGCATTCCTGAGAACGCCATCCCTCGACAACAAATTGTTATTCAGTTTCTTGAATTCGCCGAAATCGCCATATTTACTTAGCTCCTGCAACAACCGATTAGCCGTCAACGATTTACCATCATTTCGAACTCTGATGGAAAACTCAGCCAAAACAGGGTGTAAGGAATACTCAACATTGTGGGTAATATCGGGATTGCCAAATTCTGGAATGCGTCTTTCAATGGCAATAGAGCCATCCAATCCCCACGATTTCAGAAGATAGAAGGTAATAATCTCGACGATTGTGCCTAAAGCGCGGCCAGCAGCCTTCTTCGGATCCTTTGCATAACTAAAAACATTTTTTGTCAAGACCTTTTGCAGTTGATCAACCGATTCGTATGCCATGCGATATATTTCCTCTTGGTCGTATAACTGGCACTCATAAAACGAGCATAACTATTACAAAATAGGTCGAATTCGCAGAAAAACGCATGTGGCTTTGACGGAGAATATGGCTTACGAAATATGTTTCTGACGCAAAGTGCATCGCACCTGCGGCAGACGTTCGTCAATTGAGCCAAAGCGTGTCTGCTTCAGACGCTGGTGCAAGAAGGCGTAAGTCATTGGATAGTTGGCTGCTTGCGCTTGCGTCCAGCCGGATTCGCAATCCGGCGGGTTAAACGGGAAAAATGCGCCGGATCACACATCCGGCGCGGCGCATCATCATTGCAAACCATACAGTCATTTCGGCCTTCGTGTACTAGGCTCTGTGCAAGTCGTTGCATCCGGTGCGACGCGCTTTGGGAAACAAAAAAGACGCTGGGGCAATCATACCCAACGTCTTTCAGAAAATCAAACTGATTGGAGAAAGGTTATCGCAGAATGCAGGGCACCAGGATGACGTCAAGCACAGATCGCGTCACCCGAAACCCAACGTCCAATAACCAATATCCGATTTTAGCGCTTGGTGTACTGAGGCGCTTTGCGGGCCCGCTTGAGGCCGGGCTTTTTCCGCTCTTTCTCCCGGGCGTCCCGGGTGAGCATGCCCGCCTTCTTCAGGGCCGGGCGCAGCGATTCATCGGCCACGATGAGGGCTCGGGCAATGCCCATGCGCACGGCGTCGGCCTGACCGGTGATGCCGCCGCCTTTGGCCAGCACAGAGACGTTGAACTTGTCCTCCATCTCCACCAGCTTCAGGGGCTCGGTCAGCCGCAGTTGATCCTGCATACGAGGGAAGTATTCGGCAACGGGCTTGCCATTGACGATGATCTCGGCGGTCTCCCCGGCGGGGTACAATCGGACGCGGGCGGTAGCGCTCTTGCGACGACCCACAGCTTCGTAATAGTGCATGTCACTCATTCAGAAAACCTCTCTTACAATTCCAGGGGCTGGGGCTTCTGGGCCTGATGAGGATGTTCGGGAGAAGCGTAAACCTTCAGCTTCTTGTACATCTGACGTCCCAGACGGTTTTTGGGCAGCATACCCTTCACCGCGTGCTCGATGACGCGCTCGGGGTGCGTTTCCAACATGCGGCGCAGGGAAACGGTCTTGAGGCCGCCCATGTAACCGCTGTGGCGATAATACATTTTCTGATCCAGGCGATTGCCGGTCACCCGCACCTTGTCAGCGTTGATGACGATGACGTAATCGCCGGTATCGACGTGGGGGGTGTAGATGGGCTTGTGCTTGCCGCGCAGGATCCGCGCAACCTCGGTCGCCAGACGGCCAAGGGTCTTGCCTTCGGCGTCTACGACGTACCAGGTGCGTTCGATTTCGTGGGGCTTAGCGCTAAGTGTTTTTCTCACGGTCTATCTCCTTGCTTCGAACCGTTCAAAATGGCTTGACAGCCATATCATAGACGGTAACTGCTAACGTATGCCAGTTGGTTGTCTTTTTTCACTCAAACCTGACAGGTTCTTGTAACCCTGGCCGCAGGATGCGTGGTTTTCAGCCAACAACGAAGCGTGTAAGGTGCTGAATCGCTGCCGAAGGAACCTGTCAGGTTAATTCAAACGAAAACCACCTTAGCAGTTACCATAGACGAGTGTTTGGCTTTACAGTGCATCATCGGCAGGATAAAACACCTGCGTCAGGATGAGTCCTTTGGCTGGCGCCGGGGGCGGAGCCAGGGAGCGGTCTCTGGCCGCTATCAGGGCGGCGATGTCTTCGGGAGGACGTTGTCGGCGTCCCACCTGAACCAGAGCGGCGGTGATGGTGCGCACCATGCGTCTGAGAAAGGCGTTGGCGCACAGATCGAAATAAAGATAAGGGGGGGCGGGTCGCCAGTTGGCCGAAAATATCTCCCGGATGGTGATCTCGCCTTGGGGCGGCTGCCCAAAGGTGGCGAAATCGTGACTGCCGATGAGACGGTCGGCCGCCCGCTGCATGGCCTCGATGTCCAGATCGGGCCCCAGCTCCCACGCGTAGCGTGAGCGCAAAGGGGAATGCCCGGGCCACTGGCCTATCTGATAACGATAGCAGCGTTTGAGGGCGCTGAAACGGGGATGAAATCCTGCGGGAGCGATGTCCAACGAACGAAAGCTGATGTCCTCGGGCAAAAGCGCGTTAACAGCCCGATGCAGATCGGCCAGGGAGTGCTTCCACGGGGCTCGAAAAGCAATCACCTGCCCGCTGGCGTGAACGCCTGCATCGGTGCGTCCGGCGCCAGTGATCCGCACAGGGGTTTGCGTCAAGCGCAAGAGGACGTTTTCTATCTCGCCCTGAACGGTGCGACCCTGAGTCTGGATTTGAAATCCGAGCAGCTCGGAGCCATCATACTCGACGATGGCCCGGTAAAGCGGCCCGGAAGTCAAAACCTCCTGCTTCATTCAATGAATTCGATGATGGCCATTCGTGCGGCGTCGCCCTGGCGAATGCCCGTCTTGAGGATGCGGGTGTAACCGCCGTTGCGCTCGACGTAGCGGGGAGCCAGCTCGTCGTATACCACGTTGATGAGTTCGGGATCGTTGAGGCGGGCCCGCAACTGGCGCTTGGCGTGCACCTCGGTGATCTTGCCCGAGCGACCGCGCTTGGCGATGGTGATCAGGCGCTCGGCCCGAGGGCGCAGAGCCTTGGCCTTGGCCTCGGTGGTCTCGATTTGACCATGACGAACCAGTTCGGTCACCAGATTTTTGAACAAGGCCTTGCGATGATCGACATCGCGGCCAAAGTGAATGGATTTCTTTTTATGTCGCATAATGCTTCCGTCTCCGAATCACCGGCGCACATCAGTCGCCGGGCGTGAAGTCGATGTATTCGAGGTAGTTCTTTTCTGTCAGCTTGCTGATGAGTTCTTCCAGCGACTTGCGGCCAAAGTTGCGGATCGCGAGCATCGCGTCCTCACCATCGGCCAGACGCGTCAGCACCTCGCCCACGGTGGTGATGTTGGAGCGCTTCAGGCTGTTGAAAGCTCTCATGCTCAGATCCAGATCCTCGATGGGGAGCCCCGCGATCTCGGCCGGGATGGAGGAAGTTTCCGCAGCCGGCGCTTCGGTGGTCAGATCCAGGCCGCCGATGAGGGAGAACAGGTTCACCAGGATGCGAACCGACTCCACCATCGCGTCCTCGGGATTCATCGTGCCGTCCGTCCATATCTCCAGCACCAACTGATCAAAGTCGGTGTGGCCGCCGACCCGGGTCTTTTCGACCACGTAATTCACACGGCGGATGGGGCTGAAGATGGCGTCGATGGGTATCTCGCCGATGGGCAGCTTGGGACGACTTTCATCCTCCGCGGGCAGATAGCCCTTGCCCACCTGCACGGTGAGCTCCATGTCGATCTCCGCATCGGGCGAATCCAGCGTCAACAGCTCCAGCTCGGGGTTGATGATCTCAACCTCGGGAGGCGCGGTCAGGTCAGCGGCGGTGATAGCGCCCGGGCCTTTCTTGTTGACGAAGATGCGCACGGGCTCGCTGCGTTCCATGCGCAACCGCAGTTGTTTCAGGCGCAAGATGAGCTGGGTGGTGTCTTCCCGCGCGCCTTCGATGACGGAAAACTCATGGTAAACGTCGGCAATGCGCACCGAGGTCACAGCCGCGCCCGGCAGAGCCGAGAGCAGCACGCGGCGCAGGGCATTGCCCAAGGTGATGCCGAAGCCACTCTCCAGCGGACCGATCTCGAAGCGGGCGTATTTCTCTGTGCTGACAGTTTTTTCGACTTTTGGCAAAACTGTTTGAATTTCCTGGGTAATCACGAGGGTCCTCCGTGAGGGGACTCATCCCATAATGGAATGAGGAACGAGCAGATTTGTTGCTTGAGCTGTTGCATTCGACGCCAACCATCCAGAAAGGCGGACGTCCACGGCCGGATTAGCGGCTGTAGTACTCGACGATCAACTGCTCGTTGATGGTGATGTCAATGTCCTCACGTTCGGGCAAAGCGATCACCGTAGCGGCCATCGCGGCGGGATCGACGGAGAGCCACTTAGGAGGGGTCTGTTTCTTTCCGAAGTCTTCCGCCAGATCCTTGAAATAGGGGCTCTTGCGGCTGCGCTCCTTGACAGTGATGACATCGCCCGGACGCACGGAGTAGGACGCAATATCCACCTTGTGACCATTGACCATAATGTGGCCATGGGTGACAAGCTGACGAGCCTGCGCCCGCGAGCTGGCAAGCCCCATGCGATAGACCACATTGTCCAGACGGCGCTCAAGCAACTGCAGCAAAGCCGTACCGGTCATGCCCTTGGCCTGCACGGCCTGGCGGAAGTAGCGACGGAATTGACGCTCATAAACGCCGTAAATGCGGCGCACTTTCTGTTTTTCTCTCAACTGCCGACCATAGTCAGAGACCTTGCGGCGCATACGCCGGGTGGGGCCATGCTGACCGGGCGGGTAGCTTTTCTTCTCGAGGGGGCATTTGGTGAAGCAGCGATCTCCCTTCAGGAAGAGCTTCATGCCTTCTCGACGGCACAGTTTGCAAACTGCATCAGTATAACGGGCCATTAACTACGATTTCCTCCAACTTGACAACGCTTGATGGTTGGCAAATAAAATAACGATTAAACGCGACGTTTCTTGGGCGGACGGCAGCCATTGTGGGGCAGCGGCGTCACATCGGTGATCTCGACAACGGTGAAACCTTCGCCCATCAGCGTGCGGATGGCGGCCTCGCGGCCGGGGCCGGGACCCTTGACGAAGACCTGCAACTCGCGCACGCCATAATCGCGGGCCTGCCGGGCCACGTTGCGACCGGCCAACTGGGCGGCGTAGGGCGTGCTCTTGCGCGAGCCCTTGAAGCCGGAACTGCCGGCGCTGGCCCAGCACAACACATTGCCATCAGGATCGGTGATGGTGATGATGGTGTTGTTGTAGGTGGCCTGGATGTGCGCCTGCGCCCGCGGCACGTTGCGACGGACCTTTTTCTTGCTGCTAGAGCGACGGCGGGGATTTCTAGCCATAGTGTTCTTACTCCAATGAATTTCTTACGAAGCTGAGTCGCGGCGATGAAAACATCTTGCGCCCGGTCATCAAACAAGAAGCAAACGTTGGGGCTCGGGAAAGGAAGACGTTTGCGCTCCCGGTTTGATGCACCGCGCATCGAAAAGGATTCAACGTCGAGCGATCATCAGGCGGCTTTGAGCGAAATGAGAATCCGTTGATTATTTGCGAGCGCGCTTGCGGCCCGGCACCGTCTTGCGAGGACCGCGTTTGGTGCGGGCGTTGGTGCGGGTGCGCTGACCGTGCACAGGCAAATTCATGCGATGACGACGGCCGCGGTAGCTGCCGATCTCGATAAGGCGCTTGATGTTCATCTGCACCTCGCGCCGCAGATCCCCTTCCACAATGTAATTGCGATCAATTACATCGCGCAATTTGGCGATCTCTTCAGGCGTCAACTCGTTGACGCGCTTGTTTTCAATGCCGGTTTTTTCCAGAATCTCTTTGGCAGTGGAACGGCCAATGCCATAAATGTATGTGAGGGAGACCTCCAAGCGCTTGTCGCGAGGGATGTCAACGCCAGCAATACGAGCCATACTTCCTCCGGTGTTTCAGTAAAAGCAGTAATCAGTAAACAGTAATCAGCGAATGGATGAGTCAGTGGTCAGCTTCAACGGCGCATCAGTCGGCAACTGATTACTGATTACTGACCACTGATTACTTGAAAGGATCAGCCCTGGCGCTGCTTGTGCTTGGGATTGGAACAAATCACGCGCACCACGCCACGACGACGGATGATTTTGCAGTTATCACACATTTTTTTGACAGAAGGTCGGACTTTCATTTTATTTCTCCTCAAATGAGGCGCTACGCGCCTGGAGGGTGGTCATGATCATGGGGTCGCCAGAGGTGACGGCCAGGGTGTGTTCGAAATGGGCGCTCAACGAGCCGTCCTGCGTGCGCACGGTCCAGCCGTCGGCGTCCACCTGGGTCAGCCAGTGGCCCGCGGCCACCATAGGCTCCAACGCGAAGACCATGCCCGGGCGCAGACGAAGGCCCGTGCCCGGCTGGCCGTAGTTCAATATCTGGGGCGGCTCGTGCATCTGATGGCCGACGCCATGCCCCGAGTATTCGCGGATGATGGCGAAACCGCGCGATTCAGCATAAGCCTGCACCGCGGCGGAGATGTCGCCCAGACGGTTGCCAGCGCGGGCCTGTTGAATGCCAGCCCAAAGCGCGCCTTCGGTGGCCTCAAGCAGAGCTTGCGCCTCCTCCGAAATGCTCCCTACCGGATAGGTCCAGGCGGAATCGCCCACCCAGCCTTTGTAGGTGGCCCCGACATCGATGCTGATGATGTCGCCGTCTTGCAAAACGCGTTCAGGGCTGGGGATGCCGTGAACGATTTCATCATTTATCGAGGTGCAAATGCTGGCCGGAAAGCCATGATACCCCAGAAAGGTGGGTGTAGCGCCATGACTGCGAATGATGTCCTCAGCTATTGCATCCAGCTCGGCTGTTGACACGCCAGGACGGACAGCACGCCGCATGGCCTCGTGAACCCTGGCCACAATCCTGCCAGCCTCCTGCAAACCGGCCAGTTCTCTGGCCCAGCGCAGGACGATTCCGGCAGGCGCCTTGCTCTGCCCGACCAAACGCTTAATCATACTACAAAGAGCCTCTATTCGCCAAAAACCAATGCAGTTCCGGCGCTACTTGATGAAGCCCTCATAGTGGCGCATCAGCAACTGGGCTTCGAGCTGCTTCATGGTGTCGAGCACCACGCCCACCACGATGAGCAGGCCCGAGCTGGTGATGAGCAGCGCCGAATTGCTGAGGCTGGGCTGGCGCAGCAGCAGGCTGATCAACCAGGGCAGCACCGCCACAAAGCCCAGGAACAACGCGCCCACCAGGGTGACGCGGTTGACGACCTTGTTCAGGTACTCTTCGGTGCGCTTGCCCGGACGAATGCCGGGGATGTAACCGCCCTGCTTTTGCAGGCTCTCGGGAATGTTCTGCTGCTGGAAGACGACAGCCGTGTAGAAGAAGGTGAAGGCAACCACCAGAATGAAATACATGATCCAGTACAGCGTGCTGCCAATGCTGAAATTGGCGGCCATGAACTGGGAGAGAGACTGCAGCCAGGGAATCGAGGAATTGGTGAAAGCGCTGGCGATGGTGCTGGGGAAAATGAGCAGCGTGCTAGCGAAGATCAGCGGGATCATGCCGGCGCTGTTGACCCGGATGGGCACATAGCTGCTCTGACCGCCCACCATCATCAGCCGATTGCCCTTCATGGTGCGCACCCGCTTGCCGTAGCGCACGGGAATGCGGCGCTGGCCTTCCTGCACATACACAATCAGGAAGACGGTGGCGATGGTGACGATGGTGAAGATGATGGTCAGGAAGACGCCGTTGGTGCTGGAAAGCAAGCCATTCAGACGAGGCCATAACCGGCTGACGATGCCGCCGAAGATGATCAGCGAAACGCCGTTGCCAATGCCATCCTGGGTGATGAGATTGCCCAGCCACAGGGCGATGAAGCTGCCCGTGAGCAATGAGACCAGCACGCCGATGGTGAGCAACGGATCGACCGTGAAGCCAAATCGGGGTAACAAGGGTGAACCGAAGCTGCCGCTGGACATGAGCGCCGCGGTGCCAAAACCCTGCAACAGAGCCAGCGGGATAGTCAAATAGGTGGTGTACTGATTAATCTTCTGCCGCCCCGCGTCGCCATCCTTGGCGATCTCCTCCAGTTTGGGGATGATGGGCACCAGCAACTGCATGATAATCGAAGCGGTGATGTAGGGATACACGCCCATCGCCATGATGGAGAAGCGGGAAAGCGCGCCGCCGCTGAGCATATCGAACAGGCTGGCCAGATCGTTTTGCAAAATCTGCCCCATGGCCGCGCGATCCACGCCCGGCACGGGAATCTGCGCCAGCACCCGATAGAGCAAAAGGATGCCCAGGGTGAAGAGGATCTTCTTGCGAAGCTCGGGAAGAATAAGTGCGCTTTTCAGAGCTGTGAGCATAAAGCAAGCCTCCGTCCGTCAGCGGGCTGCCACCCGCCGACAGCGAGCATGAGCTAAGACAAGGGGAGGATTTCGACGGAGCCGCCAGCAGCCTCGATCTTGGCGCGGGCGCTCTTTGAGAACCGGTGAGCCTTCACAGTCAGGGCGACGTCGATCTCGCCAGCGCCCAGAATGACCACAGGGCCGCCATTCTTGCGGATGTAACCCCGTTCAATGAGCAGTTCGGGGGTGACTTCGTCGCCAGCGCCGAAATCCTGCGCCAACTGCCCCACGTTCAGGGGCTGATATTCCACGCGATTGATGTTGCGGAAGCCGCGCAGGGTGGGCAGACGACGGAACAGAGGCAACTGACCGCCCTCGAAATAGGGGCCCTTGCCGCCGCCAGAACGGGCATTCTGGCCCTTCATGCCGCGGCCTGCGGTCTTGCCGCGACCGGCGGAGATGCCGCGGCCGGCGCGAATGCGCTTCTTGCGAGAGCCGCGGGCGGGTTTCAAGTCATGCAGATTCATGCTTCTTTCTCCTCGACATCAACGAGATGCTGCACTTTGTACAACATGCCGCGAATCACAGGGGTGTCGTCGTGCTCGACCACATCGCCCAGGCGGCGAAGCCCCAGAGCGCGGATGGTTCCGCGATGCTTCTGGCTGTAGCCGATCACGCTCTTCTTGTACGTAATGACCAGTTTCTTGTTCTCGCTCATCTGCTTATCTCTCCAGATGGTCCTGAATCCAGTGGGGCTGCACCCGCGAGACGGGCAGGCCGCGACGCTTGGCCACCAGTTCGGGGGATTGCAGCTCGGACAAAGCCTGGAAGGTGGCCTTGACCACGTTCAGCACGTTGTCGCTGCCCAGGGATTTGGTCAGGATATCGCTGATGCCCGCGGATTCCAGCACCGCGCGCACGCCGCTGCCAGCGATAACGCCGGTGCCGGGCGAGGCCGGGCGCAGCATCACGCGGGCGGCATTGAATTTCGAGGTGATCTCATGGGGGATGGTCGTTCCCACCATGGGCACGGTAATCAGATTCTTGCGGGCCTGTTCGGAGCCTTTGCGGATGGCCTCGGGCACTTCGCGGGCCTTGCCCACGCCGACGCCCACCCGGCCTTTGCCATCGCCAACCACGACGACGGCGCGGAAGCCGAAGCGACGGCCGCCTTTGACCACCTTGGCGGTGCGGGCCAGATCGACCACGCGCTCCTCGAACTCATCCTGCACTTCTTGTTTTCGATTTCTTCTATCGTTTCTGGGAGCCATCATTCCTTCCTTGATTTGGCAATCGGGAGCTAGAACTTGAGTCCAGCTTCGCGGGCGGCTTCGGCCAGAGCTTTCACCCGGCCATGATAGGGGAAGCCGCCTCGATCAAAGACGACGGTTTCGATGCCGGCGGCGGTGGCCCGCTCGCCGATGAGTTTGCCAACGACCTTGGCGACTTCGGTCTTGGACTTGCCTGCCAGTTCTAGGCCGGGCTCCACCGAGGAGGCGGCCACCAGCGTGCGCCCGGTGGGTTCGGCCTCGTCATCGATGACCTGAGCATAGATGTGCTTCAGGCTGCGATAGACGGCCAACCGCGGGCGTTGAGCGCTGCCGGAAATGCGTCTGCGCACGCGTCGATGACGATTGATGCGAGCTACGCGACGGGGATGGGTTTTCATATCAACATTCCTCTTTGCTTCGTGATTGGATGCGATGCACTTTCACTGCTCTCAGCGCCGGGCGAGCTATCGGCATGGGGGTGTTCTCCCACACCCGGTTCGCTCCTGGCGCGTCGCACCTCTGACGATGTTAGCGCTTGCCAGCCTTGCCAGCCTTGCGACGGATAACCTCACCGCGATATTTGATGCCCTTGCCCTTGTAAGGCTCGGGGGGACGCAATCGACGGATCTTGGCGGCGGTTTCGCCCACCAGCTCCTTGTCGATGCCCATCACGCGAAAGGCGCGACCGCCTTTTTCCACCTCGAAAGAGACGCCTTCGGGCGGTTCGATGATCACGGGATGCGAAAAGCCCAGGCTCAAATCCAGAGCATTGCCTTTCATCACGGCGCGGTAGCCAACGCCGACCATTTCCAGCTCTTTCACATAGCCCTGACTGACGCCGATGACCATGTTGGCCAGCAGCGCCCGGGTCAGACCATGCAGGGCGCGGTGATGGCGTTGATCGGTGGGACGGGTAATCACCACCTGGCCATCCTTGATTTCGATGGTCATATCCGGGGAGAAGGTGCGAGTCAACTCGCCCTTGGGCCCCTTGACGGTGACCGTGTTGTTCTTGCCGATTTCGATATTGACTTTTTCGGGGATGTCAATCGGTTTTTTGCCGATACGGGACATTTACTTCCTCCTGCCCGCAAACGCGGGGGCTTGTATCGCTATATCGCAGAGACGGCGCATCTCGGCGGGGTCGCCACCGCATAGCTGTCCACTGCAGCGTTCTCACTCAGATTTTCGATTTACCACACGTAACAAATAACCTCGCCGCCAACGCCGGCGCGGCGGGCGTTGCGGCCCGTCATGACGCCCTTGGACGTGGAGACGATGGCGATGCCCAGACCGCTGTTCACCCAGGGGATGTCCTTGCGTCCGTAGTAGATGCGGCGTCCGGGCTTGCTCACGCGCTGCAAACCGCCGATGACGGCATTGCCGTTCTCATCATATTTGAGATGCAGGCGCAGCGTGGGCTGGGGCTTGTCAGTATCCTGCAGGTCGTACCCGCGAATGAAGCCCTCTTCTTTCAGAATACGAGCGATCTCCACTTTCATCTTGGAGCTGGGCATGGAGACAGTCTTGTGCTGAGCCATGCTCGCGTTGCGGATGCGGGTCAGCATATCCGCAATGGGATCGGTCATCATGGGTATTCTACTCCTCTTGCGTCGTTAATGTTTTACCAACTGGATTTGACCACGCCAGGCAGATTTCCGCGCAGCGCTTCGTGACGGAAGCAAATGCGGCACATATCGAACCGGCGCATATAGCCGCGAGGACGACCGCAGATTTTGCAGCGATTGCGGACCTGCACCTTGTACTTGCGGCGCTGTTCGCGATAGGTCATGCACTTCTTAGCCATGCAATTACTCCTTTATTTGCGTTTGAATGGCATGCCGAGCAGCCGAAGCAATTCCCGGCCTTCTTCGTCGGTTTTGGCCGTGGTGACGATGGTGACGCCCATGCCACGGAGTTTGTCGATGCTGTCGTAGTCGATCTCGGGGAAGGCCAACTGCTCTTGCAGGCCCAGGCTGTAATTGCCGTGCCCATCGAACGCGTCCGGCGAAACGCCCTGGAAGTCGCGCTGGCGGGGCAGCGCGATGTTGATCAGCCGGTCCAGGAAATCCCACATGCGGCGGCCGCGCAGCGAGACGCTGACGCCGATGGGATTGCCCTCGCGCAGCTTGAAGGTGGCGATGGATTTGCGGGCCCGCCGCACCACCGGCTTCTGACCGGTGATGGTGGTCAGATCGTTGACCGCGTACTCGATGGCCTTGGCGTTCTGCAGCGCCTCGCCCAGGCCGATGTTGACCGAAATGCGCACCAGCCGGGGAGCCTGCATCACATTTTTGTATTCGAAGCGCTCCATCAGGGCGGGAACGACTTCTTTCTCGTAACGTTCTTTCATCCGGGGAACCATATTTTCTCTCCGTTAATCGATAACCTCGTCGAATTTGGCGCTGTAACGCACCTTTTCGCCACCCTCTTCGCGAATCTGCACCCGGGTGGGGCCGCCGGCATTGGGAGCCACCAGCATCACGTTGGAGATATGGATGGGCCCCTCGCGCTCGATGATGCCGACCTGGGTGCGCACATCGCCGGTGCGGCGCTGGTGCTTTTTGATCATGTTGACGCCGCCGACGATGACATAGACCCGATTGGGGTCGTAGTTGCCGAATTTGTCTTTTTTGCGGATGATGGACTTGACCTCGCCGCGTTCGCCTTTGTTATTGCCGGCAATCACTTCGACCAGGTCGCCCTTTTTGATTTTGAGCTTGGGCTGTTTTTTCTTCATCTTCATCTTGCTCCTACAATACCTCGGGCGCCAGGCTGACGATCTTCATAAAGCGCCTTTCACGCAGCTCGCGCGCCACAGGCCCGAAGATGCGGGTGCCTTTGGGGTTCTTGTTCTCGTCGATAATCACGGCGGCGTTGTCGTCGAAGCGAATGTAGCTGCCATCCTTGCGACCGACCTCTTTGGCCGTTCGCACGACAACCGCCTTCACCACGTCGCCCTTCTTCACCGAACCCCCAGGCGCGGCCTGCTTGACGGTGGCGACGATGATATCGCCCACAGACGCGTAGCGTCGGTTAGAGCCGCCCAGCACGCGGATGCAGAGGATCTCCTTGGCGCCGGTGTTATCGGCGATTTTCAGTCGGGATTCTTGCTGAATCATGGCTTCTTCTCCTTGCTCACGCGTTCTCAGACGCCGACTGGGTCAGATTCTCGATGACGACCCAGCGCTTGGTCTTGCTCAGGGGGCGGGTTTCGAGGATGCGCACCTCGTCCCCTTCCTGGCAACTGTTGTTCTCGTCGTGGGCGTGATACTTCTTGTGCACCTTGACCACCTTGCCATACAGAGGATGGCGATAGGTGCGGGCCACGCGTACGACCACGGTCTTATCCATTTTGTTGCTGACGACAGTGCCGACCAGCACTTTCTTCTGTTCTCGGGCCATGTTACATCATCTCCGCAGCTAACTGGCGCTCGCGCTGGATGGTTTTGATGCGAGCAATATCGCGCTTCACCGCCTTCAGTCGATTGGTGTCTTTCTGCTGACCAATCGAAAGGTTGAAACGCAGATTCATCAATTCTTCGTATGCTTCATCCAGTTTAGCCTGGAGTTCACCATCGGTGAGACCTCGCAATTCAGTTGCATTCATTTAGTGTCCCTCCTCTCCGCGGCTGACGAACTGGGTGGCGATGGGCAATTTATGAGCAGCCAGACGCATGGCCTCGCGGGCGGTCTCTTCGGGCACGCCGGCCAGTTCGAAGAGAATGCGACCAGGCTTCACAACGGCCACATAATGCTCCACAGCGCCCTTGCCGGAGCCCATGCGAGTCTCGGCTGCGCGCTTGGTCACGGGCTTGTCGGGGAAGACGCGAATCCACAACTTGCCGCCGCGACGGATGTGACGCACGATGGCGCGACGGGCGGACTCAATCTGACGGCTGGTGATCCAGGCCGGTTCGGTGGCCTGCAGGGCGTATTCGCCAAAAGCGATGGTGCTGCCCCGCCAGGCCTTGCCGCGCATACGTCCGCGATGCACTTTTCGATACTTCATTCGTTTGGGCATTAACATGATTACTTACCTCTCGCTAGACCGTCATGGGTTCGCCGGGCAGAATTTCGCCCTTGTAGATCCACACCTTGATGCCGATGACGCCATAGGTGGTGCGGGCCACCATATCGATGTAGTCGATGTCGGCGCGCAGGGTGTGACGGGGAATGCGGCCCATGCGGATGTCGTCGATGCGGGCCATCTCGGAACCGCCCAAACGACCGCCCAGGCGGATCATGATGCCCTTGGCGCCCGCTTTCATGGTGCGCTCGGCCGCGCGACGCATGGCCCGTTTATGAGCCACGCGCCGGGCCAACTGCTCGGCGATGTTCTCGGCCACCAGCTTGGCGTCCAGTTCGGGCTTCTTGATCTCTTCCACATCGATCTTGACCCGCTTGCCGGTGAGCTCGCCCAGATCCTTGCGCAACTGCGTCACGGTGACGCCCTTGCGACCAATGACGACGCCCGGCTTGGCGGCGTGGATGGTCAGGTGCACCAGCTTGGGCGCACGCTCGATTTCGATTTTGGAAACGCCTGCATGAGACAGACGGGAATGGATTTCTTTTCGAATCGCGCGATCCTCGGCGATCAGGCGGGAATAATCCTTGCCCTCAGCATACCAGCGCGATTGATGCTTTTTGGTGATACCGAGTCGGAACCCGGTGGGGTGAACTTTGCGACCCAAAATACGCCTCCTGTGCTTATCGCTCTTCGAGCTTGACGGTGATATGGGAGGATCGGCGGATGATCGGTTTCACGCGACCGCGAGCGCCGGGACGATAACGATTGGTGGAGGGCCCTTCGTCCGCGTAGATCTCGGCGATCCACAGGTCTTCGGGGGCCATGCTCTCATTTTCTTCGGCATTGGCAATCGCCGATTGCAGCGCCTTGCGAACCTCGACCGCAGCAGCCTGGGGCATGTGCGCCAGCACGTCCATGGCGTCCAGCGCCCGCATACCGCGGATCACATCGATCACCAGACGCACTTTCTGCGCCGAAATGCCAACATATTTTCGTTTGGATTGAACCAGATAAGCCATTTTCTATACCTCGAACTAGCGGCGAGCCTTGCTCTTCTTTTCCTTGACGATGTGACCACGATAGAACCGCGTGGGAGCGAACTCGCCCAGCTTGTGCCCCACCATGTTCTCGGTGATGTAGATGGGCACGTGGCGACGTCCATTGTGCACGGCGATGGTGTGGCCGACCATCTGCGGGAAGATGGTGGAGGCGCGGGACCAGGTGCGGATGACCCGCTTCTCGCCCTTGCGATTCATCTCTTCGATTTTTCGAAGCAGCTTCGTATTTACGTACGGACCTTTTTTCAGAGACCGGGACATAGTTACTCCTCCTAGCGGCGCTTCTTGCCGCGACGCCGGACAATGTACTGATTGGTGCGTTTGTTGCGACGAGTGCGATACCCCAATGCGGGCTTGCCCCACGGGGTCTTGGGTCCAGGCAGACCGACAGGAGAGCGGCCTTCGCCACCGCCGTGGGGGTGGGAAGCCGGGTCCATGGCCGAGCCGCGCACTTCGGGACGGCGGCCCATCCAGCGTTTGCGGCCAGCCTTGCCGATCTTGATGTTCTGATGCTCGGTGTTGCCCACCTGCCCCACCGTGGCCATGCAGTTGAGCAGCACCTTGCGCACCTCGCCGCTGGGCAGACGCAGGGTGGCGTAGCGGCCTTCCTTGGCCATCAACTGGGCGTAAGCGCCGGCCGAACGAACCAACTGCCCGCCCTTGCCCGGCTGCAGCTCCACGTTGTGCACCAGGGTGCCCAAAGGCATGTTGAGCAGAGGCAGCGCGTTGCCCGGGCGGATTTCCGCGTCCGGGCCCGACATGATGACGTCGCCAACCTGAATGCCCAGAGGCGCCAGGATGTAGCGCTTCTCGCCGTCCGCATACACCAGCAGGGCGATGCGGGCGCTGCGGTTGGGATCATACTCGATGGAATCCACGCGGGCGGGGATGCCATGCTTGTCGCGCTTGAAATCGATGAGACGATAGCGTCGTTTGTGGCCGCCACCCCGGTGCCGCACTGTGAGCCGGCCCAGGTTGTTGCGCCCGGCCTTCTTCTTCATGGGGCGCAGCAGTGACTTCTCGGGCTCCGAGCGGGTGATCTCCTCGAAGGTGTACCCGCTCATCCCGCGCCGACCAGGGGAAGTCGGCTTGTAGACTTTGATACCCATTGGGTTATGACTCCTTTTGGTAAGCTGTCGTCCGAGTCGGGGACGATGTAGACGATACTTGCTTGGTTAGCCGCCTACGGTCTGACAAATGACTTCACCTGTCTGACAGGACGATTATTACAGGACGATTATTACCGAAGAATGGATGGAAATGGACGTAAAAGGTTACACGCCCTCGTACAACTGGATGGAATCGCCAGGGGCCAGCGTGACGATGGCCTTCTTCCAGCCTGGCTTGCGCACTGCGGTCTGACGCAGACTGCGCCTGCGGGTCTTGGGCTTCATGTTGATGATGCGCACACTGGTGACGGTGACGCCGAAACGGGTCTCGACCGCTTCCTTCACCTGCATCTTGTTGGCCCGACGATCCACCTCGAACACATACTGGTTCAGATCATCGGCCATGGCGTAGGATTTTTCCGTCATCACAGGGCGTTTCAGAACTTCGTACAGGTGCATGATTTACTCCTCCTCCGCCACGGCTTCCTGGTCGGCTTCGCCCAGGAAATCAGCGATGACGTCGATGGCCTGCTGAGGCATGATCACAGTCTCATATCCCAGCAGATCGCGCACGTTGATGTAATTCGCACGCAGCGTTTTCACATAGGGGATGTTGCGGGCGGAAAGCTCCACCACATCATCGGCCTCGGGCAGCAACACCAGGGCGGAACGCTCCACATCCAACGCATCCAGCACCGCCACCATGTCTTTGGTGCGGGGAGCGTCGAAACTCAGCTCGTCCAGCACCACGATCTTCTGCTCGCCAGCCTTGACGCTCAGGGCCGAACGCAGCGCCAGCCGTCGCATCTTGCGCGGCATGCGCTTGGCGTAGGAGCGGGGCGTGGGGCCGAAGACCGTGCCGCCGCCGCGCCACTGGGGCGCGCGGATGGTGCCTTGCCGGGCGCGGCCGGTGCCTTTCTGACGCCAGGGCTTGCGACCGCCGCCGCTAACCTCGCCGCGGGTCTTGGCCTTGTGGGTGCCCTGACGCTGGTTGGCCAGTTGCCGCACCAGGGCCTGGTGCATCACCGTTTGGTTGGGCTCGATGTTGAAAATGTCATCAGGCAGCTCAACCGAACCAACTTCTTGACCTTGCATATTTTTCAATGACGCCTGCATCGTTCATTACCTCGCTTTCTTGACTTTGTTCTTGCGTGCGAAAGAAATGGTCACCAGGCCGTTCTTGGGGCCGGGCACGGCGCCTCGCACGGCAACGAGATTGCGCTCAGGGTCCACGCGCACAACGCGCAGATTCTGCACGGTGACCCGCTCGTGGCCCATGTGGCCGGGCATGCGCTTGCCTTTGTACACGCGGCCGGGGGTGGTGCCGGGACCGGCGGAGCCGGGCGAGCGTTCGCGATCGGACTGGCCGTGAGTCTTGGGCTGGCGATTGAAGTTGTGCCGCTTGACGCCGCCCTGGAAGCCCTTGCCTTTGGAGCGACCGCTCACATCGACCAGATCGCCTTCTTCGAAGAAATCGGCGAGGATCTTCTGTCCCACCTGGAACTCGGAGAGTTCTTCGGGAAACACGCGGAATTCACGCAGTGTCCGCAGGGCGGGCGCATTGGCCTTCTTGAGATGACCGCGCACGCCGCCGGTGAGCCGCTTTTCTTTTATTTCATCAAACCCGATCTGCACGGCGGCGTAACCGTCGGCCTCGGGGGTTTTGATTTGCGTCACATAGCAGGGCCCGACTTCCAGCACAGTCACCGGAATCATGCTGCCCTCATCAGTGAAAATCTGGGTCATGCCCAGTTTGCGTCCAATAAGACCTTTCATAGTCTTTGCCAGGGAAGGGAAATGCCAGCGGCAAAAAGCGCCTCATCATTCCGCTTCCCAACCTCCTTATTTTCAAGATGTCCAAGGTTCGAAATCCCGAACCGAGTCGCGAATTTCGAACGCTGGCTTCAGAACACGGGATTACAGTTCAATTTCAATATCGACGCCCGCGGGCAGAGAAAGCCGCATCAGGTTGTCGATGGTCTTGCTGCCCGACGGAATGACGTCCAGCAGGCGTTTGTGCGTCCGAATCTCGAACTGCTCGCGCGAGTCCTTGTCGATGAAGGTTGAGCGCATCACAGTGAAACGTTCGCGCTTGGTGGGCAGAGGCACCGGCCCGATGACCTGAGCGCCGGTGCGCTCCGCGGCTTCTACGATCTCACGCACCGAGCTATCCAACACGCGATGGTCGTAAGCCTTCAATTTAATGCGTATCCGCTGTTTAGCCATTCGCAGACCTTCCAAAAGATGGAACAGAATGAGCCGGATGGAGGAGCGTTCCCCCATCCGGTCTGGGTAGGTTAGGTTATTCGATAATCTCGGTGATGACGCCAGCGCCCACAGTGCGCCCGCCCTCGCGAATCGCGAAGCGAGAGCCCACTTCCAGCGCCACAGGCGAAATCAACTCCACTTCCATGTTCACGTTGTCGCCAGGCATCACCATCTCGACGCCCTCGGGCAGATGCACCGAACCGGTGATATCCATCGTGCGGATGTAGAACTGGGGCCGGTAGCCTTCGAAGAAGGGCGTATGACGTCCGCCCTCTTCCTTCTTCAGCACATACACCTCGGCCTTGAACTTAGTGTGCGGCGTAATGCTGCCGGGTTTCGCCAGCACCTGCCCGCGCTCGACCTCGTCCCGGTCGATGCCGCGCAGCAGCACGCCCACGTTCTCGCCTGCCTCGGCGTAGTCCAAAATCTTGCGGAACATCTCCAGCGACGTGGCCACCGTCTTCCGCGTCGGCTTCAGACCCACAATCTCCACCTCGTCCATCGGATATATGCGGCCGCGCTCCACGCGTCCCGTCACCACCGTGCCGCGACCCTTAATCGAGAACACGTCCTCGATGGGCATCAGGAACGGCTTGTCGATGTCGCGCTCGGGCGTGGGGATGTACTCGTCCACCACCCGCATCAGCTCCCAGATGGGCTTGTAGCACTCAGCGTCAGGGTCGTCGCTCTCGCACATCAGCGCTTCCAGCGCACTCCCACGCACAATGGGAATCTCGTCGCCAGGATAACCATAGCTATCCAGCAGCTCGCGCAGCTCCAGCTCCACAAGCTCCAACAGCTCCTCGTCATCCATCATGTCCACTTTGTTCAGGAACACCACAATCGCAGGCACTTCTACCTGGCGCGCCAGCAGGATGTGCTCGCGAGTCTGGGGCATCGGGCCATCAGGAGCCGCCACCACCAGGATCGCGCCGTCCATCTGCGCCGCACCCGTGATCATGTTCTTGATGTAGTCCGCGTGGCCGGGGCAGTCCACGTGTGCATAGTGCCGATTCTCGGTCTCATACTCCACGTGCGCAATCGCAATCGTGATGCCGCGGGCCTTCTCTTCCGGCGCATTGTCAATCTGATCAAACGCGGTGAAGTCCGCCCAGCCCTTCAGGCTCAGGGTCTTGGTGATGGCCGCGGTCAGGGTCGTCTTGCCATGGTCGATGTGACCAATGGTGCCCACGTTCACGTGGGGCTTCTTCCGCTCGTAATGCTGCTTTGCCATGAGTTTTGTTTCTCCTTGCTATAATAACGAAGCAGGGTGTTGTGTTGATTGCTCGAAAAAGGCAACTGCTAACGCCTCCGGTTAACAAACCACAAAGGGCACGAAGGCACGAAGACACGAAGAAAATAATGTATCAATTTCTCTTTGCGCCTTAGTGTTCCTAGTGGTTTTCGGATGATGACTTTAGTAGTTACCGAAAAAGTGAGAAGTCAAAGACGAAAAATCGCCTTGAGATAATCTAACGTTTGACGTGTGCGGCGATGCTCGCCCAAAGTTGCAAAAAGATGACGAGATGCGTTGAATCAAGCCGAAATTTGACGCATAAAAGAGGAGCACGAAACCATTGTCTTCCTGGTTTCGCGATCCTCATCAATACCAGGTCTGCGATTCCCCCGACACCAGCCTGTCGTCGGAGGCGTGCGAGCTGTACAGGGTCAGAATGATCCCACCCGCAACCTTGCTATTTTAGCAGAATTGAGAGGATACGACAAAATCAAGAGAAGGGAAAGTGTCTCTAGATTTTCAAAATCGACTTGCTCACGCTCTCGGGCACCGGAGCGTAATGATCGAATTCCATGCTAAAGGTGCCGCGCCCCTGGGTCACAGAGCGCAGACGGGTGGCGTAGCCGAACATCTCGGCCAGGGGAACCATGGCCCGCACCGACTGCATGCCGTGGGAATGGGGCTCCAGGCCCTCGATCTGGCCCCGGCGGCTGTTGATGTCGCCAATGACGTCGCCCAGGAATTCCTCGGGCGTCAAAACCTCGACCTTCATCACCGGCTCCAGCAGGATGGGCCGGGCCCGGGGGATGCCGTCGCGCACGGCCAGCGAACCGGCGATGCGGAAAGCCATCTCCGAGGAGTCCACCTCGTGGTAAGAGCCGTCGTAAAGGGTGGCCTTCACATCCACGATGGGATAACCGGCGATGACGCCGCCTTCCAGCGCATCCTTGATGCCTTCCTGCACCGGGCGGATGTATTCCTTGGGGATGACCCCGCCCACGGTGGCGTCCTCGAACTCGAAGCCGCTGCCGGGATCCAGGGGCTCGAAGCGCACCTTGACATGCCCGAACTGGCCGCGACCGCCACTCTGGCGCACGAAACGCCCTTCCGCGTCCACGGGCCGGGTGATGGTCTCGCGATAGGCCACCTGCGGGCGGCCCACATTGGCGTGCACCTTGAATTCGCGGATCATGCGATCCACCAGCACTTCCAGGTGCAGCTCGCCCATGCCCGAGATGATGGTCTGGCCGGTCTGCTCATCCACCCGCACCCGGAAGGTGGGGTCTTCGTCAGCCAGACGGCGCAGGGCCTCGGCCAGCTTGTCCTGATCCGCCTTGGACTTGGGCTCGATGGCCACGCTGATAACAGGCTCGGGGAAGCTGATGGATTCCAGAACGACGGGGTGATTGGGGTCGCTGAGGGTTTCGCCGGTGAAGGATTGCTTGAGGCCGATGATGGCCGCGATGTCACCCGCGCCGATCTCCTTCACCTCCTCGCGCTTCTCCGCGTAAATCCGCATCAGACGCCCGATGCGCTCCCGCTTGCCCTTGGTCACATTGAGCAGGGTCTTGCCGCTCTGCACGATGCCCGAGTACACACGGATGTAGGCCAGCCGCCCCACATAGGGATCGGTGACGATCTTGAACACCAGCGCGGTGGTGGGCTCATCGAAAGAGGGGCTGCGAGTGACGATCTCATCGGTGTTGGGATCGATGCCGGTGATGGCGGGGCGATCCAGCGGCGAGGGCAGATACTCGACGACCGCATCCAGCAGAGGCTGCACGCCCTTATTCCTGAGCGCTGTGCCAGCCAATACAGGCGCCAGGTCGTTCCGAAGCACGGCGCCTCGCAAAGCCCGCTTCAGCTCGGCGGGGCTGATAGGCTCGCCTTCCAGATATTTGATGGTGAGATCGTCATCGGTTTCGGCGATGGCCTCCAACAGATGCTCATGCCCCATCTCGGCCGCTTCCGCCAGCTCAGCGGGAATGTCGATCTGCTGGGGCTTCGCGCCCAGCTCGTCGGTGTAGACCCAGGCGTTCATTTCGATGAGATCGACCACGCCCCGGAAATCGGCCTCGGAGCCAATGGGCAACTGGATGGGCAGGGGGTTCGCGCCCAGCCGATCGCGTATCATCTGCACCGTGCGGTCGAAGTCCGCGCCCGTGCGATCCATCTTGTTGACAAAGCAGATGCGAGGCACGCTGTAACGATCGGCCTGACGCCACACCGTTTCCGACTGGGGCTCAACGCCCGCGACCGCATCGAAAACCACGACGCCGCCATCAAGCACGCGCAGACTGCGCTGCACCTCGGCGGTGAAGTCGATGTGGCCGGGCGTGTCGATCAGGTTGATCTGGTAGCCCTTCCAGTCGGCGGTGATGGCCGCGGATTGAATGGTGATGCCGCGCTCGCGCTCCTGCTCCATGAAATCGGTCACGGTCGTGCCTTCGTCTACGTTGCCGAGACGATAGGTCTTGCCCGCGTAATAGAGCACGCGCTCGGTGGTGGTGGTTTTACCCGCGTCGATATGGGCGATGATGCCGATGTTGCGGATTTTTTCGAGGTTGCGATTGACAGACATGATAGGGTTCTAAAGTGCGACGCACTTGACGAGGAGTTTGAATGGACAGGTCAGGTTGGCAAAATGACGCTCAGAAGCAGCGAAGTCGCTCCGCTGCAAGGGGCGTCGCACTTCGGATGCTTGTTTTACCAGCGATAATGGGCAAAGGCCCGGTTGGCCTCGGCCATCTTGTGGGTTTCATCCCGCTTGCGGATGGTGGCGCCCTGATTATTGGCGGCGTCCATCAGCTCCGCGGCCAGCTTCTCGGCCATGGATTTGCCGTTGCGCTTGCGGGCGAACATGATGAGCCAGCGCTGCGCCAGGGCCTCGCGGCGACCAGGACGCACTTCCACCGGCACCTGGTAGGTGGCGCCGCCCACGCGGCGGGGCTTGACTTCGATCTGGGGCATGGCGTTGGACATGGCCTGCTCGAAGACCTCCACCGGATCTTTCTTGGTGCGCTTTTCGATGATGTCGAAGGCGTCATACATCACGCGCTGGGCCGTGCTCTTCTTGCCGCCGCGCATCAGACGATTGATGAAGCGGGCGATGGTCTTGTTGTTGTACTTGGGGTCGGGCGTGACATCCCGACGTTCCGGGCGGTAACGACGAGGCATATTCGTCTCCTGGAAAAGGGTGGTGTTGGCCGTCAATCGAAGATCAACGTAAGAGCGATGATTGGATGCACTTCAAAAAGATTTTTCAACACGGAGACACAGAGGACACAGAGAAAAAAATAAGGGGGTTCACGGAGAAAATCCTCTCCAACCTCATCTTATCCCTTCGCGCCTTCGTATCTTCGTGTCTTCGTGGCCTTTTTTTCAGGAAAGCCATGATTATTGACGAAAGCGTAACAAAGTGCAGGGGATGCACGGTCGAAAAAAGCCAATCGCTTCCTCGATCATCAATATCCCCAGACACACTGCAAGATGCGGGCTGGCGGGCACATTCGGCGCTCTTTCGAGCTTTCACCCAGAGGTGCCCCCAACCTGCATCTCGCTAAGTTTTGATTTCATGGCAGCCTGCGCATAAGGCTCGCTGGCCCGGCGCAAGCTTTTTGAAAGTCGGCTAGACCGACTGGGATGATCTTTGCGCTTGGGATTATTTCTTGCCGCGCTTCGCGCCGTATTTGCTACGGCTGCGACCGCGCCCCTGCACGCCCGAAGCGTCCAGTGCGCCGCGCACGATGTGATACCGCACGCCAGGCAGGTCGCGCACACGACCGCCGCGCACCAGAACCACCGAGTGCTCCTGCAAGTTGTGTCCTTCGCCCGGAATGTAGGCCGTCACCTCGATGCCGTTGGTGAGGCGCACGCGAGCGATCTTGCGCATGGCGGAGTTGGGCTTCTTGGGCGTGGTGGTGCGCACCACAGTGCAGACGCCGCGTCGGAAAGGATTGCCCTTGGGCATGCGTCGGCTCTTGTTCTTCAAAGCATTGTAGTTATACAGCAATGCGGGCGCTTTCTTCTTTTTCTTGACGGGCTTGCGCCCCTTTCGCACGAGCTGATTGATGGTGGGCAACGTCTTACTCCTGACTTCTATGGATAGGAATGAAAGTTAGATGCCGAAAATGGCTGAGTTGTTTCAATTAAAGTGGGCGAAAAGGCCCAATAGCAGACATAAGCCGGGCCAGACGGCCCGACCAGCGACTAGTAATCATACATCAAAGCGCCCGAATGGGCAAATTTAAGAGGGGCGAAAATGTCGAGCCGCACCTGCGAGATGCGACTCACTTGCGATCCAACAACTAGCGTCAGGGGCTGCCAGGAGCGCCCGGCGTTGTCAGAGCCGCAGACAAGACCATGCGTCAATCAAGGCATGGTCACAAGCGGCTCGATTCGCTGCACCTCGGCCTCAAGCGCCCGCGACGCCTCCCACAAATCCACGGCCTGCTGTGCATTCAGCCAGAATTCGGGCGAGTTCCCGAAAAGCCGCGCCAGCCGAATCGCCATCTCCGGCGTCACGCGACGACGCTCTCCCAAGAGCTCATACACGCTTTGCCGGGAAATGCCAATGGCTCTGGCCATATCTGCGGGCGTCAAGCCAAAGTCGGGCAAAAAATCCTCCCGCAACATCTCTCCCGGATGGGTGGGTCTTCGTTCCATTGGATGATCGTTGGGAATACTCATCCGTCTACCTCATTCAATGATAATCGCATACTTCAACGTCATACGCATCGCCATCGATGAATCGAAAGCTGATACGCCATTGATCGTTGATGGCGATAGCATACTGGCCTTTGCGATCTCCTTTCAGCGCATGAAGGCGGTTTCCTGGCGGCATGCGCAAATCTTCAAGCCTCGTCGCCAAATGGATATATTCCAACTTGCGGGCCGCCCGTTTGGCCACGTCCGGCGGAAACGATTTGCTTTTGCCTTTGACGAACAACTCTTGCGTCCGGCGATCAGCAAAGGACTTAATCATGCCCCAGTGTAACCTGTCACGTGATGCCTGTCAAATTATTTGGGTGTGTTCCAGCAGTTTCAAATTTAGCCCGGCAACAGCCCCCCCTCTCGTCCTCCTCTTT
>JALWDV010000635.1 GCA_027036755.1 Anaerolineae bacterium | reverse complement strand
GGAGGCACAGAGCGCACGGAGGAAGAAAAAGGTGAGATTTGGAGAGAAATTTCTCTGTGAACTACCACTATTTTCTCCGTGTCCTCCGTGTCTCCGTGGTGAAATGACCTTTTTGCAGTGGAGTCAACTATAAATGGCTGAACATCGCGCTCCCCGATATGGCAAATCTTTCGCTGTGGAACAATCCAACGGCGAGGGGCCAGCGCCGATACCAATAAAAAACAGACGCCATAGTCGGCTGTCCGCCGAAGCCGATGAAAATCCCTTGTTACGTCATTCCGACGACCGTAGGGAGGAGGAATCTCCGCGCTTGCAGGGGGATTTCTTGGTCGCTGCGCTCCCTCGAAATGACGTAGGTGAGCTTGTTTTCAAATCAATCGCCATGAGCGGCGGCACATCGATACCAAATGAAAATCCCTACCGCCTCTGCGTTCATCCGCGCTCGTCCGCGTCCTATCTTTAGAACAGTCCAACGGCGGGCGAGCCCGCGCCGATACCGATGAAAATGCCTCGCGGCCAGGACAGCGCGGGCAGCCAGGCCCGTAATGCGTGATTCGTGATGCGTAACGACCTCACGCATTACGAATTACGCATCACGTCCGTTGCAGACTCGCCCGACGTGGGCTTTGCGAACCTTCAGCAACCAGCGATCATTCTATTTTCAAAGCAGCCTATGACCTCCTACATCGAACCTTTGTCCGCTGAACCCCCGCCGCCGGAAGAAAGCGGCCCGACCTATGCGCTTTCGGATAACGCGCGTCACGGGGTCGAGTGGGGGCTGGTCAACGGCGGGCGTCTGCTGGCGGCGTTGTTGACGCTTTTCGTCATCGCGTACGTGGCTTTTGTGGGACTGGAGATGGCCAAAGGCGTCGATTTTGGCCAGGCTTTGGCCACGGGCCTGATGGATATGGGCGAGTGGCTGCGGGCTGCGTTGCGCGGCGATCTGGGCATGAGCGCTTCGGCGTCCAAGGGGTTGCGCCCTGTGCCTGTGAGCAATGTGCTGCCGGGCATCCTGCTGCGCAGTTTTGCTCTGATGGCCGCGGCCCTGCTGCTGACAGTGCTCGCGGGCATTCCCCTGGGCGTCTTTTCGGCCCGCAAGCGGGATTCCAATCTCTCGCTGCTCACTTTCATCCTCTCTCTGCTGGGCGCATCGCTGCCCACTTTTTTTATCGCCATGCTTTTGCAGATGGCGATTTTGGCGTATATGCGCTGGGCGAATCAACCGGCGCCGCTGCCGGTGGGCGGTTTCGGCTGGGATGTGCACATGATTTTGCCAGCGATGGTGCTGGCCGCGCGTCCCATCGCCCAGGTGGCCCGGGTCACCCATCTCTCGCTGGTGGAGACGCTGGATGAGGATTATGTGCGCACCGCTCGCTCCAAGGGCCTGAGCGAATGGCGTATCTGGACCCGGCACATCTCTCGCAACGCGGCCATTCCCATCCTGACCATGCTGGCCACTTCGCTGCGTTTCACCCTCTCTTCGCTGGCCATCGTCGAACTGTTTTTCGGCTGGCCCGGCATCGGCTTCAACTTGCTGCGGGCCATCGGCTCCGGCGATTCGAATCTGACCGTGGCCCTGTTGCTCAGCCTGGGCGTCCTTTTCATCCTCATCAACTGGAGCGTGGAATGGGCGTATGGACGGCTGGATCCCCGGGTGAAGAGCATGGTCAGCGCCCATCGCCGCGAGGGAAGCGACTGGCGCGAGAGTCTGGCCGCTTTGTTTTACATGGTGCGGGATGCGCTTTTGGGGCTGCCCGGGCTTTCCCGGTTTCATCCACAAGAAAAAGAGCGGGATGACGCGTTTCGCGCGGCCATACAAAAACAACTGGATTCAGGACGCCCCACCATCGAAGTGGATGACAGCGAACGCCGCCGCGAGCGCCGCCGGGCCTGGCGACGGGGTGCGCTAGGCAATCTCCCGCTGATGTTGGGCGGGATTATCGTGCTGGCGCTGCTTTTCATCATCATCGCCGGGCCGCGCCTTTGGCCGCACAATCCCTACAACACCACGGGCCTGGTCATCGAGGGCGGTGAGTTCAAGGCTCCTCCCTTCCCGCCCGACGCTGAATATCCCTGGGGCGCTGACGCGTTGGGCCGGGACATCATGAGTCTCATCTTTGCCGGCGCGCCGCTCACCGTGGGCATTGCGCTAGCGGTCATGCTCATCCGCATCGTCATCGGCTTTGTGCTGGGCGCTGTGGCTGGCTGGTCGGAAGGCGGACGCATGGATCGCCTGATCATGGGGCTGGCCGAGATGCTTTCGGCCTTTCCCACCCTCATCCTGGCCATGCTCCTGATCCTGGCCCTGGGCATCCGCAACGGCCCGTGGGTTTTCGTGGTGGCTTTGGGCTTGGTGGGCTGGGGCGAGATCATGCAGTTCATGCGCTCCAAGGTGATCAGCATTCGTCCCTCGGCCTACATCGAAAGCGCTATCGCCACCGGTTTGCGCACGCCCGAGCTGATCATGCGGCACGTGCTGCCCAACCTGGCCGTGGCGATCATCGCTCTGGCCGCGCTGGAGATCGGTGCGGCGCTGATGTTGTTGGGCGAGCTGGGGTTTATCGGCATTTTCATCGGCGGCGGCGCTTTCGCCGAGCTGGACATCGGCGCGGCCGCGTATCATTACTCGGATGTGCCCGAATGGGGCGCGCTGCTGGCCAATGTCCGCACTTACGCCCGGGCGTATCCCTGGATGGCGATTTACCCGGCCTCCGCCTTCGCCATCACGATTTTGGGTTTCAATCTGCTGGGCGAGGGATTGAGTCGCCTGATCCACACCGTGGGCGCGGCCTTCGGCCACATCTTCAATCGCCGCACGGTGCTGGCTCTCGTCGCCATTTTCCTGTTCCTGAGCTGGCTGGGCTCTCGCACCGGCTCCGCCGCGCTCTACGCGGATCAATCCAGGGGTTTCGATGGGCAGGCTGCGTTCGAGCACGTGACTGCGCTGGCCGGGCCCGAGACTCAGGGGCGGCGTTTCGATGCGCCTGACGGCCAGGACGCGGCCGATTACATCGCCGAGCAGTTCCGGGCCTTTGGTTTGCAGCCCGCGGGCGAGAAGCAGACTTACTTCCAGACTCGCACCCGAGATTTCGCCACGCTGGCCAAAATCCCCACCCTGGCCTTTTCGGGGCCGGGCCTGGATGAGGGCAAGCTGACTTATGGCGAGGGTTTTGCGGTCTTCTATCGGCCCGTGCTCAACCAGGGACAGGTGCAGGCTCCCATCAAAGTGGTGAGTTTTGGCGAGCTCAGCGCCCGCACCTCCTCTAGCTTCGGCCCCGCCCGCTATCGGGCCTTGCGGGGGCAGGATTTGGGCGATTATGCGCTGCTGCTGGCGAATCCCGCGGATCTGGCGTATGTGCAAAACGAGCCGCATCAGGCGCTGCTCATCGTGGCTCCGCCCCAGGTGGATTTGCGGCGGTACACCCTCTTCTCGGCCCGCGATCCATCCACCACCATGTTCGGCACGGGCCGCCGCGTGGGTGGAGTGACCCCGACGCTCTGGATTTCGGAGGGGACGGCCAATCGCCTGCTGGCTCCGAAAGGGGTGACCGTGGCCGATTTGCAGCGATATGAGAATCGCATGGAGCCCGAAAGCGTGGCCATGTTCTCGCTGGACGCGAAGGCGGACATCGATGTAGAGATGGAAATCCACGAACGCGCGCCGGCCCGCCATGTCATCGGCCATCTGCCGGGCCTTGATTCCACTTTGAACAGCCAGTTGGTGATGGTGTTGGCCCAATACGACGGGCTGGGCGCGGGCCCGGATGGCGTCGTTTATCCCGGAGCCAACGACAACGCCTCCTCCATTGGCCTGATGCTGGAGATGCTGCGCGCCTGGCAGGCCGTGGATTATCAGCCCAATCGCACCTTCCTCTTCGTGGCTTACGCGGGCGAGGGATACGAGACCGGCCACAGCCCGGAGGAGCCTTTTGATCCCCGCACCTTCCTCAAGGCCAAAGCGGGCTTCCTCGACGCTTTCGACATCGATTCCATCGTGTTCTTGCGGGGCGTGGGCGCGGGCGACGCCCAGGTGATGGCGCTGGATTCTGGCGGCAACCTGCGGCTGGCCAACGTCTTCCACGACGCCGCGGGGCGCGCCCACCTGAAGGCCCGCAGCGCCCGGGAGAAGGTGGATCTGAGCGTGCTGTACGCCAATCGCCAGCGCACCTTCTTCACCCCCGGCGGCGAGATCGCTCCCACCATTCGCATTAGCTATCGAGGTTGGGATCGCTTCAGCGGCCTGCCGGAAGACAGCATCGAAAAAATCGAGCCCGATTGGCTGGCGAAGATGGGGCGCACCATCTCGACTGCGCTCATGGTGCTGGGCCATGAGAAGCAATACTGACGGCGTCGCACCGGGCATCCTGCACACCCAAAAGAAAATGGGGCGTCCTGTTTCGATTGTAGAAACTGCAACGCAGCCAGCGCCTGGGGATGAAGTCCCCCGGCTAGAAACAGCGCCCCTTCGGGGCTAGCCGGATTTATCCGGCGCTGTTTTGTAGCGACTTCATCGCCGGGCGGGCGTGGCGAACGCACTATGACCGATTTGATTTGCGAACATTCATCATCCGGCCAATGCGCCCGGCTGGTCCCCATTCATTTAGGATGCACCAAAAGAAAAACCCCGCCGAGATGGTTCTCGCGGGGTTTCTTGATGGTGGGCGGTACAAGACTTGAACTTGTGACCTCCACGATGTCAACGTGGCGCTCTAGCCAACTGAGCTAACCGCCCATGCAGGAAGCCATTATACTCATTTTTGCGGATTTGGCAAAAAAAGAGGACAAGGTGCGATGCACGCGTCATCGGTGCACCGCACCTTTTGCAAAATCAGATGACGATCTCTTTCCCCACCAGCAGCTCTGCATACCGACTGCCAAACGCGTCTCGAAATGCGCTCAGCGACCAGTCGCAGCTATCGTGGGGCGAGAGGGAGACGACCTTGGGGTTTCGGCGGTAGAGGAAGGAGATGGCTTCGTGCACATCGGCCTTGGTGATGCGCTCCCAGGGCCAGCGGCCCGTGCCAAAGACCTGCTGCGCGGGAATGCCGTGTCGCACCGAGCGGGACGCGGTGACCGGGAAATGCAGCCCGCCGATGACGCCGTACAGCGGCTCGTCGAACAGCATCTCCTTGCGGGCGATGATCTTCTGGATGGTGGGATGCCCGCAGCCGATGATGAGCACGACGCCCTTGCCTTCCACGTTGATGGCCAGGGATTGCTCGGGCGTCCAGCCCAGGAAGAAGAGCTGGCGGGGGATGGGCGCCATGCTGACGACGCCCGGAGCCAGCGCCATCGGCTCCTCCACCACGATGGCCGTGGCCGAGGGGTTGATGATGGGTTCGGGCGCATACGCGGGCATCTGGTGCAGATTCACATAGCCCGCCGAAGGCCCGAAGATTCCATCTTTCACATGCTGCATCCCGCCCACGTGATCCAGATGGTTGTGCGAGATGAAGATCATGTCGATCTCATCGAAAGAGACGCCCAACCGGGCCATGTTGCGCAGCAAGGGCGAAGGATGCTCGTCGCGGCTGTTCAGCCCCATGTCGAAGAGGATGGTCGTGTCGTCCGCCCGGATGAGATAAGACACGCCCGACTCTCCCTCCAGCTCATCGCTGGCCGTGCGCCAATCGATGAGGGGCAGGATGGAGAGATGCTTCACGCTGCCGATATCGCCCAGTTTCGGATATTGGCTGGCCCGCCAGACCTCCTCCGCGCGCGCTCGTCCCCGGACGAAGCGCAGGGCCAGATAAGCGGGCGGGATAGCCGCGCCCAGAAGGGCAATGTTGGTTGCGTCTTTCAGTGTGGACATGTTTCTACGAATTCAACTCGGCCCGCTTGCGTTCGACCAGCTCGACCACTTCGGGGAAGTCGATGTGCAGGCGTTTGAGAGTCTCGAGAGTGGGGATGCCGTTCATGTCCCAGCCGCGGCGCTTGTAGACCGCGTCCACAAGCTGCTCGTAGCGGTGTTCGCGGTAGGCCCGCAGTTTGGCCATCTTCTCCTCGGTGTTCAGGCCCGCGGGATCCACGCCCACCTCTTCCTTGAGCTGCTTGTCGTAGCGCTCCTGGCGGGATTCGTATTCTTCCACGGTCACAGGCCCGACCGCACGGTAGGGGTTGTAGTCGAATTCCCGAGTGCCGAAGCCCATGCGCAGGTTGAAGACCCGCTGGAAGTTGTAGACCCGCTCCGACTGCTCGATGAGGCCCTCGGGCGTGATGGGAACGCCGGTGGTTCCTTCGTACAGCCAGGTGTAATTCTCCACGTGCTCGGGCACCTTGGCGGGCTCGTCGGTTTCCTTGTTGTCGGGCGGCTCGATGTCATTCCAGGGCAGCTTGCACAGGCCGTGCAGGCTGAACCAGGTGCGCCACATGGGGAAGTAATGCAGCGCCTCGGCTTTGTCTTCGAAGGTGGGGAGCAGCTTCTCCACCATATCCATGAAGATGAGCCAGGCCTCGTCGTGCTGCGGGCCTTTCAGGGTCATGCCGTAGCCGCCCTGCTGGGCCAGGGATTCTTTCGTCACATACTCCGAATGCTCCAGTCCCTTGCCCTGCATGCCGATGTCGTGCAGCAACTGGCGATCTGCGCCCTTGGTCTCGACGAAGTAATCGATCATCCAGCGCACGCCGTTGCCCACGACCTCGTAGCCAAAACCCTCGCCCCGGGCCATCTGATGCAACAGCTCGGCCGCGTCCTTCCAGTTGCCCCAGGTCAGGTCTAGCCCGCCTGTGTCGCTTTCGTCGATGATGCCATACTCCCACAGCTCCATCACAAAGGCGATGGCGTTGGCCAGGGTGATGGTGTCGATGCCGTAAGTGTCCGCATAGAAATTCAGCTCCAGCACGCCGTAAGGATCGAAGTTGCCGATGTTCGCGCCCAGGCCCGCGGCGGTCTCGTACTCGGGGCCATCCACGATGACGGCTTCGCCAGCGTAAGGCCCGGTTTGCAGCCTGAAATCGTCCACCGCGTGGGAGCAGGACATCTGGCAGCCCGCCCAACAGCCATCGGGCATGCCCTGGGTGAACAGGCTCTTCCACACCGTAGAGTCGATCTTGTGCGATTCGGGATGCGAGCCGTATTTGAAATTGTGCACCGGCAGCAGATCGAAGTGATCCATGATCTCCACCAGGTGAGCGGTGCCAACGCTGCGCATCTGATTCTGCACATCGTCATACAGGGCGATTTCCTTGTTGATGCGCCGCCCCGCCTTCTTGATCAACTCCGGCTTGGCCGGGTTGTTGCTCTTGCCCGAAAGGCTGGAATAGCGCACCACGATGGCCTTGATTTTTTTATCGCGCAAAACGCGGCCCACGCCGCCCCGGGCGCATTGCTTGATGCGCACATGCTTGCGGCGCACATCGTACCAGCTCAGATTGAGGATGCCATAGCGGATGTGCTCGGCCGCTTCGCCCGCCGAAACCACCGACACGCCCATCTTGCCCCGCTCGCCCTTCTCGGGATCGGCGTACATCTCGGTGAGCTGCTCGGCGATGATGTGGGAATCCAGCTCCTCCAGCGGCGCTTCTTCGATGGTCACCTTGCCGGTGTCGCCGTCGATGAAGATGATGACATCCTTATCGGCCTTGCCCTGGATCTCCAGCGCATCGAAGCCCGAGAACTTGAGATAAGGCCCGAAATAGCCGCCGCCATTGCTATCGATGATGGAATGCGTCAGGGGCGAAACCGTGACCGCGGTAGTCTTGCCCAGGCCCGGATACGCGGTGGAGCCGCTGATGGGGCCGTTGGCCAAAATCAACTCGTTGCGGTTGTCATTCCATTTGGTGTCCCCGTCGATGGCGTTCCACAGCAGCCACAGGGCAAAGCCGCGGCCGCCGGTGAACACATCCTTCATCTGTTGGGTGACCGGCTTTTCCAGGATTTCATTGTCATCCAGATTGATGTAAAGCGTACGGTTGGCGTACCCCTTGTCGACCGGACGCAGTTCATATTCGTATTCCGCCAGCAATTTATGGGCGGATTTCAATTCTTCCACCAGAGGGGAAATCGTCATTGATGGGCCTCCAAAAATAATTTTCTGAGGCAACTGCTAATGTAGTTGTCCCCAATCGCCCTTTTTTGCCACGAAGACACGATGGGAGCGAAGACACGAAGTCATTCAAGAAAGATTTCATCCGTGTTTCCTCGTATCTGTGTTGAGTGACCAGGGCTACGTTAGCAGTTACTTTCTGGGTTGATTTGTATCGTGTCATGGATATTGTGGCGCACAGCCACGACCGCCCATGCGCGAAGACGCACGAGTTGATCTATTATCCTCGATTTGAAGATTGTTCGTCAAGCCAACAGGATCAGCAATTCCAAAATAAGAGGCAAGGAGGCGCTTTCAGCCCTCCCCGTCTCCCTTTTGC
>JALWDV010000634.1 GCA_027036755.1 Anaerolineae bacterium | reverse complement strand
TGTTTGTATAGTGGTCTGTATAGCGGCTGTCATGGTGGCCTCCTTGCGAGTGAATTGATCCTTTTCTTGCAATGATGCCCTATTCAGCCGCTTTTGTCACGCCGCCAGTTAGCGGAAACTAGAGTACGTTAGCAGTTACGAAAAAGGAGAAAACTCAAACAAAAAATCTGTGAAATCCGTGCAATCTGTGGTGAAAAAGGCCGTTTCGAGTGGCCAAAATAGTTTTCGCCAGACTCCAGATGTCAATAGAAAAAGCGCGAGAGGAAACCTCCCGCGCTTTGTTGCAGTTTGCTGGTAACGGCTGCCGTCCGAGGGACAGGCCACCGCTTCCTGACATCGACTCTACAGAGGGATGACGTCGCTGGCCTGCAAGCCTTTGGGGCCGCTTTCAACGGTGAATTCGACGCGCTGGCCCTCATCCAGGGTGCGGAAACCGTCGGTCTGGATAGCGGAGAAGTGGACGAAAACATCTTCGCCGCCATCACGGGCGATGAAGCCGTAGCCTTTGCTGGCGTTGAACCATTTGACGGTGCCTTGTACTCGTTCGGACATGGTGTTACTTTTACTCCTGTAAAATAGAAACATGAAAGAATTGTTGCCGTAGGGAAAAACGCTCCAACAAAAAACAGCCGCCATGACTTCCGGCGACTGCTGTGATTGTACAGATTCGCTTTTCGTCCTACAAACGATACTTTAACAGTTTTTGGGCGTCCTGTCAAATTCTTAACGCCCGCAGAGACCGTATCAGTTTAGTCGGTGCAACCATGTTTGGCGCTTTGGCCCCGCCGACTGGAAGTCGGGGCTATAGGCCTTTGGCCGCCTGTCTGCCTGCGCAGACAGATCCAGCGGGACGAAAAATGTCCCCAGAGGGGGACATGCGGCGGAACGCCCTCAGACCTGAATTCATTCGGGTGCGTCCTTTTTCGGTTGAAGCGTTTGCCACGTCCGCCCGGCGATGAAGTCGCCGGGCTACAAAACAGCGCCGGATAAATCCGGCTAGCCCCGCAGGGGCGCTGTTCCTAGCCGGGGGACTTCATCCCCCGGCGTTGGCCGCGGGCGCGAAGCGCCCCATTAATGAATGGATTATTTTAACTTTCCAACTCATTTGGGACGCACCCAATTCATTCGGCGTTTGGAAAACGGAACAACCGACTAAACTGTTACAGTCTAACGCCCGCAACACGCCCGCCGGCCGCCAATGCGCACCCAGGCGGGCAATGGTCTTTCTTCGTGACTGGCGATGCGCCCGTTCGCGTAGCGAAAATGCCACCAGTGGGGCGCAGCGTTTCGGTAGATGGCCGGGCCGAAGATGTGGATGTTGTCCACCACCTGGGGCGAGGAGAAAACCCACTCTTTGGGATGCCAGCGGAGTTCGCCTTCGGATGTGACGCCGGGGGCGGCGTCGGGCGCAGGGGCCGAGAAGATGTACAATCCGCCCGGCTCTGTCTCGTAGCCTTCCCAGGTGAGAATGCCGTGGAATCGCAGATTTTGGAGCCGATAGCCCGTCTCCTCCCGAATCTCCCGCAGGCAGGAATCCACGGGCGTTTCTCCCGGGGCCAGCTTGCCGCCTACGCCGTTCCACAATCCTCGATTGGGCGCATTGTTGCGCTTGAGCATGAGGATTTCATCCCCCCGGGTGAGAAAGCAGAGGGTGTAGCGCATGTCGGGGAGAGAAAGGACGCCGCTCACGATTGCCGGGCCTCCATCGCCCAAAACAGAAAGATGGACCCGGCCACCGCGGCGTTGAGGGAGTTGATGCGCCCGCGCATGGGCAGCTTCACCAACCAGTCGCATGTCTCGGCCACCAGCCGCGAAAGCCCGAACCCCTCGGAGCCCACGACCACGGCCAGCGGCCCGTTCAAATCCGCCTCCTCGATGGGGATGGCGTCGGGCCGGGCCTCGAGTCCTGCGATCCACAATCCCGCCTCCTTGAGCGCCTTCATCTCGGTCACCAGATTCGTGGCCGTGGCTGCCAGTAAATGCTCGACTGCGCCGGCCGAGGCGTTGACCACGGCCGGGGTGATGTGCGCGGCCCGGTGTTTGGGCAGGATGACGCCATGCACGCCAAAAGCCTCCGCCGCCCGGAACAAGGAGCCCAGATTCTGCGGATCCTGCACCCGGTCCAAAAGGAGCAGAAAAGGCGGCTCGGCTCGCTTGTGCGCCCGGGCCAGCATGGCGGCAACCTCGGCGTAAGGATACGCGCCCGCCCGCAGCATCACCCCCTGATGATTGGCTCCCTCCAACCACGCGTCCAACTGCTCCCGCGCCACTTGCTGGATGGGCAGCTTCTTTCTCTTGGCCAATGACGCGATCTCCTGCACAGCGTCATTCGGTTTGAGGCCGCGCGCCAGATAGAGCTCGTGAAAATGCCGTCGCGAGGCGCGCAACGCCTCTCTCACCCCCTGTCGCCCGTAGAGCAGATCGCCGCGCGGGCGTTTGGGCTGCTGGGTGGCTGTTCTGGCTGGTCTCTTCTTCGGGCCGCGGGGCCGGGACTTGGACATGGGGAGGTTATCGGGGAAGCGCGTTTGCCTGGGCGTCTCGCATTCGGCAAGGAATGAAGATGGAACGCAGAAACTTCTGGTGCACACAGATTTTCGCAGATTGTTTTGATTTGGGTGTGTCCAATTTCGGTTGGAAGCGTTTGCCACGTCCGCCCGGCGATGAAGTCGCCGGGCTACAAAACAGCGCCGGATAAATCCGG
>JALWDV010000633.1 GCA_027036755.1 Anaerolineae bacterium | reverse complement strand
CCGGGCTCGAATCAGGTGACCGTGGGGAACGACGCGACCAGCGATGGGGCCAAAATCGACGGCTATAAATCCAACATGGTCGTGGACGAGGCCAGCACCTACACCAACAACAGCGGCTCCGCCCAGCAGATCAGCATCGACACCTTCAACTTCTACGCCCGCCGGGTGGGCGACCCCGTAACCCCCTTCGTGGTGAAGGTGAACGGCGACAACAACTTCACGGTGTTGGCCATTGGCACAACCCGCACCAGCTACTCGGCGGGGGCCAACAGCTTCGCGTTCTCCGATAACGGGGCCAGCATCACCCTGAATGCGGGCGAGACCCTGGCCGCGGGCTTTTTGGACGCCTACGCGGACGGCAGCGGCGGCGGCAACCTCTCCGTGATCCCCTTCGACAAGCGCGGCAACGAAATCTGGTACACCGGCAGCCCCGGCAGCTCCTCCGGCTCGGTGAGCGTGGGAGCGGCCCCCACGCCCGGACCCAACGTCCTCAATCTGCATCGCACCTACCACTTCAACATCGTCATCACCACGCCCTGACGGCAAAACTTTCCGCCAAGGCGCTCACAACCCATAGTAAATCTGGCGGCCTGCATCGGACGGGCCGCCAGAGCTTCATTCGTTTTCAACAGAGGAAGACCGATGAGACATTTACCACGCGTTTTGATGGTGGGCGTCCTGTTGGGGCTGGTGACGCTCTTGCTTGGCGGCGTCATCCCGTCCGACAGTTCATTTGGAGACGGCATTTGGGGAATATCGACTTCTCACGCTACTTCGCGGACAGCTTCGCCTACAACACTGCCCGCGGTGCGGGTGAATCAGGTTGGTTATTTCCCTAACGCCACCAAAAAAGCCACCATCGTCAATAGCTCCAACACCCCACTGACCTGGCAGTTGAAGAATAGTGGTGGCGCAGTCGTCGCCCAGGGACAAACTACGGTATTCGGTTATGACGCGGATTCCGGCGATCATGTCCATATTGCAGATTTTTCCTCCTACACCACGCCCGGAACCGGATACACCCTGGTGGTGCAAGGACAGGCGAGTCATCCCTTCGATATCAGCAATAATCTGTATCATCAAATGAAGCTGGATGCGCTCGCCTATTTTTATCACAATCGCAGCGGCATCGCCATCGAAATGCCCTATGCCGGCGGCTCGCAGTGGACGCGGCCAGCCGGGCATGTCGATGTTCCCCCCAACCAGGGAGACGGAAATGTCCCTTGCGACACAAGCGCCACCTGCACCTATCGCCTTGACCTGACCGGCGGCTGGTATGACGCAGGCGATCATGGCAAATATGTGGTCAATGGCGGCATTTCTGTGTGGACGTTGATGAATCAGTATGAGCGCAATCTCTATTTGGGCGATGCGGCATACAAGTTTGGCGATGGCTCCATGAACATCCCCGAAAAAAATAACAGCTATCCCGACATCCTGGATGAAGCCCGTTGGGAGATGGAGTTTCTGATGAAGATGCAGGCGCCCGATGGCCAGCCCCTGGCAGGGATGGCGCACCACAAAATGCACGATGAGCATTGGACGGGCATTCCCACGCGTCCGGATCAGGACAGCCAGCGACGCATCATGCGCGCCCCCAGCACCGCGGCCACCTTGAATCTGGCAGCCACCGCGGCCCAATGCTCCCGCATCTGGCGAAACATCGATTCCACCTTTGCCAACAAGTGTTTGAACGCGGCTGAGAAAGCCTGGAACGCCGCGCTCGCCCATCCCTCCATCTACGCCCCCAACAACTCTGAGGGCGGCGGGCCTTATGATGACAATTCGGTGGGGGATGAGTTCTATTGGGCGGCGGCGGAACTCTATATCACCACCGGGCGACAGGCGTACAAGACATACATGCAATCTTCCTCCTACTACCTGAAGATTCCCGGCATGTCGTCGCAAGGCGTCACGCCCTTTACCTGGAGAGACACATACGGGTTGGGCACGGTGTCACTGGCGGTTGTTCCCAGCAACTTGTCTGCCGCCGATAAGCAAACCGCTCGCAATCACATCGTTCAGGCGGCGGATCATTTCATCAATCTGATGAATGGGCAGGGATACCTCACGCCCATGCAATCTGTTGCCATGTCACCACCCAACAATCCCGGCGTCACCAGCGGCTACCCCTGGGGTTCCAACTCCTTCATCCTGAACAACCTCCTCGTCATGGGGCTGGCGCACGATTTCACCAATGATAGCGGATATCTCAATGGCATGGCCACCGGCATGGATTATCTCCTGGGGAGGAATCCGAACGACAAGAGCTATGTCAGCGGCTATGGCGAGCGTCCACTGGAAAATCCCCATCATCGCTTCTGGGCGCATCAGGCCGATGCCAGCTATCCCTCACCGCCTCCTGGCGCTATTTCGGGCGGCCCCAATTCGGGCCTGGAAGATCCCGCGATTCGCAATGCCGGATATCAGGGCTGTAAACCGCAAAAGTGTTATTACGATAATATCCAGTCCTGGTCCAGCAACGAAGTCACGATCAACTGGAACTCACCCTTCGCCTGGGTGACGGCCTATCTCGATGAGGCGTTTCACGCATCCTCGACAGCCACTCCCACCCCCGCGCCCACCAATACGCCCGCAGCGACGCCCACGCCCGTGAGCGGCGGCGTCAACCTGGCCCTGAACAAGTCGGCCAGCCAATCCAGCACCGCGTACGGCGGCGCGGCCAGCCGCGCGGTCGACG
>JALWDV010000632.1 GCA_027036755.1 Anaerolineae bacterium | reverse complement strand
GGAGCGAGGGGGGCCTGCCACAGCAGAAGCCAAGCCACCGAAAACAGACAGACTACCTTAGCAGTTACGACTGAAGAGGTTCGCAGTGGTGAGATCAGTCCTTTTTATCTTTGCGCCTTGGTAACTGCTAACGTACTTGACTTTAAGCCGCCAGAAGCCACGAAGGCTCGAAGTTTTTCGAAGACACGAAGGAAAAATAAAGAAAAATACTTCGTGCCTTCGCCTTTCTTCGTGTCTTCGTGGCAAAAAGTGGTGGCTATACCTTAGTAGTTGCGCGCCTTGGCGACCCTTCGGCAAGGTCCTTCACTTCGTTCAGGACATGCTCAGGACATGCTTTGCGTGAGACAAAGGACCTTTTTCAGGACAGTCCTTCAGTTATTCTCTGGGCCCGAAGATGGCCGCGCCCACCCGCACGATGGTCGCGCCCTCTTCAATGGCGACCTCGAAATCGTGGCTCATGCCCATGCTTAGCTGCGACCAGTCGTGATCCGGATGCTCGCTGGCCAGATCGTCGCGCAGCTCGCGCAGGGCGATGAAGTAGGGGCGCGCGGTTTCCGGATCCGGGTCGTAGGGCGGGATGGTCATCAGGCCGTGGAGACGCAGACGGGGCAGCGCCAGTAGTTCGGGCAATTGCCGACGGAGATCAGCAGGCGACCAGCCGTGCTTGCTGGCCTCGCCCGACACGTTCACCTCCAGCAGCGCGTCCAGCGCGACGCCCTGCTCCCCGGCCAGCGCATCCAGCTTGCGTGCAATCTTCAGCCTATCGATGCTGTGGATGAGCGCGGGGCGGCAGGCCAACGCGATTTTGGCCTTGCGACTCTGGATGGGGCCAATGAGATGCAGCCGGAAGGACGCGCCCGCGGCGTCGGGATTTTCGATGAACTTGGCGTGAGCTTCCTCGGGCCGATTCTCGCCGAAATCGGTCTGGCCCGCGGCGATGGCCGCGGCCACGTAATCCCGGGGATGGGTTTTGCTCACCGCCACCAGGGTGATGTCTTCCGGGCGGCGTCCCGCGCGAAGCGCGGCCGCGGCGATGCGTTCGTAAACGCGTTGCAGGTTTTGGGCGATGGAGGGTGGATTCATGGGTAAGGAATGGTGGCTCAATGATTAATGAATAATGATCAAAGGGGAAAGCAGCGTGGCGTTCACTTTAATCATCACGCATTGCTCTTTTCTTCTTCCGCCAGCGTTCGCTAAAGCTTTCTTCGGCCAGGGGCGGAAAGGCCCGGCTATCGGTCCAGGCGGAAAGAGGGGGCGGCAATTCCTTGCTCCAGCCTTCCGCAGTGCGAGGAGCCAGACGCTGCGCCTTTGCCGCCATCTTGCGGCCCAGCTTGAACAACAGCGGGCGTTTGGCGGCCCGGGCGTAGAACTTGAGTCCCTCGTGCAGCCAGCGGGGAGCCAGGCCAGCGTCCACGCTGTCGGCCCGCAGCTTCAGCAACATGCGGGGAATGTCGATGCGCACGGGACAGGCTTCGGTGCAGGCTCCGCACAGCGTCGACGCCTGGGGCAGCTCATGCCAGGGGAAGAGCCCGTCCAGCGCCGGGGTGACGGTGATGCCGATGGGGCCGGGATAAACCGAGCCGTAGGCGTGTCCGCCCAGCCGCCGGTACACCGGGCACACGTTCAGGCAAGCGCCGCAGCGGATGCAGTAGAGGCTTTCGGCCAGCTCACCCGCCAGCGCGTTGGTGCGGCCATTGTCGATGAGGACGATGTGCACCTGCTCCGGGCCGTCTTCATCCTCCGAGCGGCGAGGCCCGGTGACGATGGAGGTGTAGACGCTGAGCGGCTGGCCCGTGGCGGAGCGGGCCAGCAATTGCAACAGGGTTCCCAGATCGCGCAGGGTTGGGGCCATGCGCTCGATGCCCACCAGGGCCACGTGGATGCGGGGCGTGGTGGTCACAAAGCGGCCGTTGCCCTCGTTGGTGACCAGCACCACGCTGCCGGTTTCGGCCACGGCGAAGTTGGCGCCGCTGACGCCCATATCGGCCTGCAGAAAGCCCTCGCGCAGGGCCTTGCGCGCGGCTGCGGTCAGATCGGTGATGCTGGCGTCCAGGGGCGTGCCCAGATGCTTGTGGAAGAGCTTTTGCACGCCCTCCAGCGGCCAATGCACCACCGGCGCGATGATGTGGCTGGGATGATCGTGGGCCAGTTGCACGATGTATTCGCCCAGATCCGTCTCCAGCACATTCAGGCCCGCAGCCTCCAGCGCCGGGTTGAGCTCGATCTCCTCGCTGAGCATGGATTTGCTCTTGATGATGCGCTGCACGCTGTTCTCCCGGGCGATGTCCAGCACGATTCGGCGGGCCTCAGCGTCGTCTCGGGCCCAATGCACCACGCTGCCGTTGACCCGGGCGTTGCGCTCGAAGGTCTCGAGATGCTCGTCCAGGCGGGCGATGGCGTTGGCGCGTATGGTGCGACCGTGGTCGCGCAGGGCCTCGCCGTGGGGCAGCCGGGCGAATGCGCCCACGCGGCCATCCACAAAGTGGTGCATGGCCCGCTCCAGGGCCAGTTGCAGGTTTTCATCCTGCAGAGCTTCGTGAGCTCGCTGGTTGAAGGTTGTGGCCGGGGGATGCAAAGCGATCTCCTGCTTTGAAAATAGAACACGGATGAACACAGAAAAACACGGATAATTCAAAAAATCTGTGACCGAAGGCCGTGTCAATCCGTGTCCTCGTCTTTCATCGGTATCGGCGCGGGCTCGCCCGCCGT
>JALWDV010000631.1 GCA_027036755.1 Anaerolineae bacterium | reverse complement strand
CGGCTAGCCCCGCAGGGGCGCTGTTTCTAGCCGGGGGACTTTATCCCCCGGCGCTGGCGGCGGGCGCGAAGCGCCCCGTTAATGAATGGATTATTTTAACTTTCCAACTCATTTGGGACGCACCCAATTGCTACTTGCGCCTTTTTGTATTGGACTCTTCGCTCAATCCTCGCCCCAGAAGCGCTTCCAGGTGGCCTGAGCCGCTTCGCGGCTGCGAGCGTAGATGCGCTCTGCATCCAGATGCGGGATGACGCCGTGCCGCATGAGGATGCGCCCGCCCACGATGGTGGTGTCCACCTTGCGGCCATCGAAGCCGAAGATGATGTGCCAGGGGAAGTTGTCGGCGCTGAGGGGCGTGGGCGGATCGTAATCGACCAGGATTACGTCGGCGGCGGCGCCCGGTTGCAGCCGTCCGAAGGTGCGCCCGAAGAATTGCTGCGCCAGGGCCGCGTTGTTCTGCATCACGATGTCCAGGAGCTGATCTGCGGGCATGACCCGGGGATCGCGGCGTTCTGATTTGTGCAGCAGATAAGCCACCCGCATCTCCTCGAACACATCGTTGGAGAAGCCGTCGTTGCCCAACACCACCTTCATGTGACCCCGCAGCATGGCGGGGATATCGGCCACGCCCACGCCGTTGTTCATGTTGGAGCGGGGCTGATGGCTGACCCAGGTCTCGGAAGCGCTCAACGCGGCCATCTCCCAGGCGTCGATGTCGATGGCGTGGGCCACGATGGTGTTGGGGCCCAAAATGCCGCGTTGGGCCAGCCGGTCGATGGTGGGGACGCCGTACGTCGCCAGGGAGTGCTCCCGGTCGGCCGGGCCTTCGGCGGCGTGGATGTGAAAACCCCGATGCCCGATGGATTCGGCTTCGGCCACGCAGCGGTTCAGGGTCTCATCGCTGAGGGTGAGCGCGGCGTGCAGGCCAAAGGTGGCGGCGATGCGGGGATTTGCCATCTCGCGCGCCTTCTTGATGAAACGCACGTTTTCGCGAATCCCGGCCAGGGCCACATCCTCCCCGTCCCGATCGCTGACCTCGTAGCAGAGCGCGGCCCGCACGCCCGTCTCCTCCACCACTTCGGCGATGACATCCAGCGAGCCGTCGATGAAGCGGTTGCTGGCGTGATGATCGATGAGGGTGGTGGCTCCGTAGCGGATGGCGTCCAGGATGGGGACGTACGCGGAGTAGCGCACGCCCTCCTCGTCCAGGGCGCGATCCAGGGGCCACCACAGCCGCTCCAATATCTCGGGGAAATCCTTCATGGGCGGGCCGGGAATGTACATGCCCCGGGCGAAAGTTCCGTAGAAATGGGTGTGCGCGACGATCATGCCGGGCATGACCAACATGCCGCGGGCGTCCAGGCGCTCTTCTTCCGGATATTTTTCTTCGAGGATGTGGCTGAAATCCACCTCGACGATGCGGTCATCCTGGATGAGCACAGCGCCGTTGTCGATGAGTCGGTGGTTTTCGCCGAAGGTGAGGATGCGTCCGTTGGTGATAAGCATGGCAATCGGGTGTGAGAGGATGTTGGGGCGATGCTGTTTGCAATCAATGATTAATGAGTGATGATTAAAGTGAAAACTACGCCGATCTAACCTTCAATCATTGTTCATTAATCTTGGCAGTACTGAAAAAAAACTTCACCACGGAGGCACAGAGCGCACGGAGGAAGAAAAAGGTGAGGTTTGGAGAGGGTTTTCTCCGTGAACCCCCTTATTTTTCTCTGTGTCCTCTGTGTCTCCGTGTTGAGAAACCTTTTTGCAGTGCATTCAATCTTTGGACTTTGTCAGCAGCATGGCGCCAGGCGAGAGTAAAAATTTTGGTTCTTTGGGATTTCGGGGATGAGATGTCGGGTGGATTGCGAATCTGCCATGATAGCGCTCTGCATCCAGCCGGATTCGATGAATGTTCACAAATTAATCGATCATAGTGGCGTTTGCCACGTCCGCCCGGCGATGAAGTCGCCGGGCTACAAAACAGCGCCGGATAAATCCGGCTAGCCCCGCAGGGGCGCTGTTTCTAGCCGGGGGACTTCATCTTCATCCCCCGGCGCTGACGGCGGGCGCGAAGCGCCCCGGGCCTATAACCGATTATTTTGTCAATGTTCATGCAATCCGGCGGGTCTGGTAAAGCCAGCGCCCCCTGAAATCCTGTTGAGCCAGACTTTCTTGTTTCGGATAATGACAGGTATTGAGCGCTGTGGCTGGCCGACTGCGACCAGTATCCACTACCCACTCCCGATACCCAATATCTTCCTTCTACTTGCCGTTGGCGCCGCCGATGACGCCGTAGCCCAGTTGCAGCACTTTGCGGGTGAAGGCCCGCTCGCGCGAGCTGGGAATAAGCAGCGTGCGATCATCCAGCAGGCGGCAGTAGCGGCGCAGTTCGGGGTCTTCGAGGATGGCGTTGCGCACTTCGGGGCGGCGCACCTGAATGGTGATCATGGTGCGGCCCTTGCGCAGGGCGGCGCTGTCGGCTTCCACCTGTTCCAGCCAGTCTTCCACCACTGGCGAGAGGGGGCCGTCGTGACGGGAGAGGAGCAGCTCTTTGCGTTCTTTCAGGGTGTTTTCCCGGTGTTGGGCCTGCAACCAGGCGGCTTTGTCCAGATGGAACTTCCCATCCTCGCCCTTCGATCCCAGCAGCGGCAAAATCTCGCGCTGGTAGGGCAGCAGCGGCTGGCGGACAGGCTGGAATGTGTAGGATTCATCGATGATGAAAAATCGCTCGGAGCAGCTACGCGGGATGTTGTAGCGTCGGCTGTGGCCGAAGAGATACGCGCCCAGGTCGTTGATGCGGAAATAGGTGAGGCCGTCGTAGCGGGTGTAGGGTTGGGCCGGGCGCTGCCAGCTTTCGGTGGGCGCATCCAGGAAGGGAGGCGCGTGTTGCGGTTCGGTGTAGGCCAGATCCAACGCGCCCAAACTGCCCAGAATCTCGAAAAGCACCACCAGCGTGTATGCGCCCTGCACCGCCCGCCACGGATCCTTGAGCTCCTGGATGCTCATTTTGCGGCCGTTGATGTCGTCGATGGAGTCCAGATCGGGGTCCACCTCGAAATCATGCTGCCACAGCTTGAGCGCTGTAAAGAAATCATCCACGCTGAGCCATTCGCCTCGGGGGCTCCAGGAGAGGGTCTCGATGATGCTGTCGCGGCGTTCTTTGGGCGGCGTGCGATTTTCGCCGGGGCGGGCCGCGTTGCGCAGATGTTCGATCCGATCGATCTCGTCATACAGATCGCTGTTGACCCAGTTTTCCAGGGCGTCGAGCAGCAAGTCGGAGCTGGGGCCAATGAGCCATTCCCATCCCACAGGCGAAAGCTGGAGGATGTTGTTGTAGCCGGTGCGAGCCCCCAGTCTGGCCAATCCACTTCCCAGGACGAATCGGATCAACCCAACAGGCTTGATGGTCTCGTACAGGTCTTTGGTGTTCTCGGTTTTGAGAAAATCACCGTTCGTCAGGCTGTCGAGGATGCGCTGAATGCTTTCGTGGGTGGGAAGCATTCGGTCGTTGACCAGGATTTCACCCTGGGCCACCAGCGCCAGAACAGCGGTCAGGTCTTGCATGCCCGCGTCGGCGCCCGGGCTGCGTTCGAAGCCGATGGATTCGTAGCGGGGCGGGGGCTCGGGATGCACGGGCATCTCCCACTTCTCGGGCTTGGGGGCCACGACCCGCAGCAGGGGATACAACTCGGGCAGGATTTTTTGATCCTCGCCCAGGAACAGATCGAGTTCGGTGGGGATGTATCCGCTCCAGTAGCGTTGTGGCGCGGGCGGCGCCTGGCCGTAGCGCAAACGCACCAGATCGGGCCGGTAGACGCCGTCGGTGGTGTGTACGGTGACGCTGAGCGCCTTTTGGGTGATGGGCGAGAGTTTGTCCCATAGTTCGCGCAGCGAGGTTTTGCTCTGCAACCGTTGTATCAGGTAGAAGATGGCCTCATCCCGCCTCATTTCGCCGGAGTTGGGATGCCCGACCATTTTTAGCAGCGCTCGCAAGGCGCCGGCGTCGAAACGGGTGAAGTGGCGAAACAGCTCTTCTTGAATGGCTTTGATTGCGCTTTCAGTCATGTTTTATCATCCGATTTCTGGTGTGCCCAGGAAATTGTTTTATCGGTTATTGTTTGATAGATAGGTCTTAGCAATGTGTAAAGATCGATGTCGGTGAATGGCGGACGCCCTAATCGTTTGAAGTGGGGCATGGGCGCCGGAGGTTTTGCGATGCGGAAGGTTACGCCGCCCAATGCTTCTCCGATCTCCCAAAAATGATCGAGTTGCGTCTCTAATGGTGGATCGCTTAATTGAATGACGTTGTCTTCTTCCACTTTGGGACGGGCGGCGGCGCGACGAGCGCGCAGGGCGTCCATGATCTCATCTTTCGAACGCCCGCGAAAGTAGAATAACAGGAAGGGGTCTTGTTCGAATTGATAGGCCAGATAGTAGTAGACCCCTGCGATGTGTTTGCAGGGGGTTTCCCAGTCGGGGCAGGTGCAATTCGCTTCCAGTTTGTCGGCGATGGGAAAGAGGGGGGCGCGGGCCTCTTCGAAAACCTCCATCACCTCGGGCGGAATCTCGCCGCTGAGCAGCCGGGCGCTGTAAATGGCCTGGCTGGCCAGCTTGTCCACGATCTTCTCCCAACTGGCGTCCTCCAGCGGCGGAAACTGGATGCTCACCTCGAACAACTTTCGCCCGTCTTTCACCCGTGCATCGATCTCTCCGGGTTTGATATCCACGTTCTTGATGAGTCCCTCCCGGGCGAATCGTCGTCCCCGGCGCATGCGTCCGGGGTGAGAGAAGGCCAGCAGGGCGTCGAGCCAGGCGTCAGACCAGGATGTGTGAGGCATGATAAAAGTTCAGCGCGTTCAGAATAGCTTTTCTTGATGCAGTGAGAGGAGATCGACCAGTTCGTCATCGGTGAGTGCGGCCAGCCATCCTTCATCCGAGCCAATGATCGATTCGGCCAGATGTTTTTTGCGGGCCAGCATTTCCTGGATGCTTTCTTCCAGGGTGCCGGCGGTGACGAATTTATGGATTTGCACGTTTTGGGTCTGGCCGATGCGGAAGATGCGATCCGCGGCCTGTTTTTCCACCGCGGGGTTCCACCAGCGATCGTAGTGGAAGACATGGTTGGCCGCGGTGAGATTCAGGCCCAGGCCGCCAGCTTTGAGGGTGAGGATGAAGATGGGAGGCGCATGGGGGTCTTCCTGGAAGCGGTTGACCATCTGTTGGCGTTTGCTGCCGGGCACGCCGCCATGCAGATAAAGCACGGGCGTTTCCAGCTCGTTTCGAATGTGCTCGCTGAGCAGATAGCCCATCTCCGCGAACTGGGTGAAGATCAGGGCTTTGTCCCCCACCTCCAGCACTTCCTCCAGCATGGCGGTGAGACGATCCAGCTTGCCGCTGCGCCCGCTCAGAGGTTCTTCGGGGATGTTGTTGGGGCCGATTTTGTAAAGATATTGGACGGGATGGTTGAGAATCTGTTTGAGTTTGGTGAGCAGGTTGAAGACGTGGATGCGTCGGGCGCTGCCTGTGGCGTCGGCGATGCGGGGCAGACCTTCCTCCACCACCTTCTGATACAGCTCGATCTGCTCATCGGATGGCGTGCAATACACGTCCATCTCCAGCCGTTCGGGCAGGTCCTGGATTACGGTGGGATCCGTCTTCAGGCGGCGGAGGATGAAGGGCTTCACCATGCGCTGAAGCCGGGCCAGCGCCACCGCATCCTGATAGTTTTCGATGGGCAGGGCGAATTCTTTGCGGAATTTGGCCCGACTGCCCAGATAGCCGCGATCGATGAAATTGAAGATGGACCAGAGTTCGGAAAGACGATTCTCGATGGGCGTGCCTGTGAGGGCGAACCGGTAGGCCGCGGGGAATCGATTGACGGCGCGCGTGACTTGCGCGTTCGGATTTTTGATCATCTGGGCTTCATCGAGGATCACGCCGAACCACTGGCGACGCTCCAGAAAATCGGCGTCGCGGCGGGCCAAAGCATAGCTTGTAAGGACGATGTCCTGATGCTCGACGGCATCGAAAAACGCCTGATCCCGGGCGCGATCGGGCCCGTAATGGGTGTACATGCTCAGCGAGGGCGCAAATCGTTGAATCTCGCGCCGCCAGTTGCCCAGCAATGATGTGGGACAAACCAACAGGGTGGGGCCGGGCAATGCGCCTCGCGCCGCCCTTTCGTGCAACAAAAAGGCGATGGTCTGCACCGATTTGCCCAGGCCCATGTCGTCCGCAAGGATGGCCCCCAGACCGCGGTGGTAATGCTCTCGCAGCCAGGCCGCACCGTAACGCTGGTAGGGGCGAAGCTCTCCTTTCAGATCAGACGGCTGAGGCGTGTGCAGCAGGGCGTCATCGCCCGAGCCCAGGCGACGGAGCAATTCGGGCAGCCATCCCGCCAACAGCACTTTGTGGATCGGCAATCCCGAGACATTCGTATGCTCATCGAAGGAAAGCGCGATGCGAATGCCATGTAGCAGCGTGAGGCGTCCCTCGAAGGAGTGTCGCTCCCAAAAACGTTGCGCCGCCTCGATCTGTTCCGGATCCAGGCGTAGCCAATGGCCATTCTGCTGCACCAATGGCGAACTCAGATTGACCAGATCGATGAAGGCTTCCCGGGTGAGAGGGGTGTCGCCCAGCACCAGCTCCCACTGGTAGGCGATGGGCTTTTCCGGCGGCGGCGGTTCGCGCGTCACATCCACCGGTTCGGGAGTGGTGGGGCGAAGGTAGAGTCTGAGGCCAAGCCGCGTGCCTGCTTGCTCCCACCACGAAGGCAAAATGATGTGGAAACCGCTTTGCTGTAATAATGGGACGGCTTCTCGGAGAAACTCGTAAACTTCTCTGGTGGTCAGATCCACCGAAGTGGGAGTCGCCGAGCGCAGGCTTTTTTCGATGGGAGAAAAGATGTTGGCCGCCAATCCCAACCCCTTCAGCAGTTTTTCCTGCGGATGATCGAATCTGAGCCCCTGGACGATGAGCGTTTCTTCCTGCGTTTGCCAGACATGGGAAGCCGGGATGAGTACATCCGGGTTGGATCGAGATTGCAAATAATAGCGAAGCCGCCATCCTCCCTCGGGAACATGCCAGGTTTTTCCATTGGAGCTGGGAGGCGGCGGCTCCAGGCGAAAGGCGATGGCGTATTGCGTACTGCCCGCGGGCAGCAGATTCCGTTGCCAATCCTCCACCTGTGAAATCAGCAGTTGCAATTGCCCGCCCGGATTGGGGATGACGCCGCTTGGTTGCACCAGGGCTTTCAGCCAGTCGGCCACGCCATTGCCGTTGTGCAAATAGGCGAGGCGATGAGGCGCATTTGCTCCCCAGGTGCGAACCAGCGTATCCACCATTTGCAAAAGAAATGATTGCAGCAACTCGATGGATGATATTTCCTCCCCCTGCTGATTAAGTTCCGCCCGGCAGACAGGGGGCATGGCCGCCGCCAGGACGCATAATTTTTCTTTGACCGCGGGAGATTCGAAAACGGGACGCCACAGCGCCACAACATCGCCGTCTCTTTGCACAAGCGATGGCACATAATGTTGCTGGCTGAGGATTTCGAGGCCCATGACAAGGGCCCGCCGCCAATAGATGAAATCGCTGCCCAGTATCAAGTGGCTGGGGCAATCGCAATCGCTGGTGCGACGCAGAATATCCAAAATGCCGAGGAAGGGGGCCCGCGTGCCCCGGATGATCCAGGGCTCCAGTCTCACGTCCTTCAAATCCAGGTCCCAATCCTGGATCAACTGGGGCGAAGGCAGTGGTCCGGTGCGTGTGGCGGGCAATTGCAGGATGAAAGAGGTTTCGCCCCGGGTGATCAAGGTTTTATCGAATCGCTGCAGTTGCTGTCGAATGAGGGTTTGATCATCGAGGGTGAAAGGATGGGGACGAGGCTTGGGACGGGCGGCGCGCCGGCCGCGCTGGCGTTTGGGAGGAGCGCCGCTATGTTCCGCCCATATCAGAAAGCGCGCGTCAGTATCTGCATGACCATCTATTTGCCAATGCAGATGTAGGACGAGATGAGGGACGTCTTCAGTGCGCGAGATCCGAACCGTCCCCAAAGGCGCGATGCTCACAAGTTTATCGGGATTAAAAAAAGCCGAATGCCGACAAATTCAAGCTGTGGCGAGAGAGGATTATCATGTAAATGCGCTAGGCGCGCAAAAGCTGCTCCGCCCAGGTTAGCAAGCTGTATGCACGCTCCTTCACCAACAGCATTGCTTCTAAGATGCTGCAACTGCTATTACCATAAACCATTATCCCGCAAATCCCGAAATTTGACAAATCTGGCGCTTGAAGAGTTTTCAATTCGTCGCGAATAGCGCCGAAAAAATCGAATCAGTATTTTTCGGTGGTAATTGCTAAGGTCGTGGTGGCTTGGCTTCTGCTGCGGCAGGCCCCCTCGCCCCCCCCCCCGCAAGAGGGGGGAAGACCTCTCT
>JALWDV010000630.1 GCA_027036755.1 Anaerolineae bacterium | reverse complement strand
CTGAACCAGGCTGGCATTCAATCGAACGAACTGGACTATGTGGTGTTTTACGAAAAACCGCTGCTCAAGTTCGAGCGCATCTTGCGTTCGGGGCTGGCCACTTTTCCCAAATCGTGGCTGGCGTTCCGCGAGGCGCTCATCACCTGGATGAACGAGAAGCTGTGGATCAAGGCGTTGTTGCAAGAAGCCCTGCCCGAGGTGCCCAAAGAGAACTTCCTCTTTGTCGAACACCATCTTTCTCATGCCGCCAGCGCCATGTTCACCTCGCCCTTCGAAGAGGCCGCTATCGTCACGCTGGATGGCGTGGGCGAATGGACCACGACCGCCATCGGCAAAGCCACCGCCGACTGGACGGGTCAGGGCGAAAATCGCATCGACTTGCTGGAGGAGACCCGTTTTCCGCACTCGCTGGGCCTGCTCTACTCAGCATTCACGGCATTTCTTGGCTTTCGCGTCAACAATGGCGAATACAAGGTGATGGGCATGTCGCCCTACGGCGCGCCTCGCTACACCGATCTGGTGGAAAAAGTCATCGATGTGCGGGATGACGGCTCCTTCTGGCTGGACATGTCCTACTTCGACTTCCACCATTCCGCCACCCGCACCTTCAGCGATAAATTCATCGAGCTTTTCGGCGAGCCTCGCAAGCCCGAATCGGAGTTTTTCACGCTCACCACCCATCCCGACAAGGATTATCCCGGTTGGAGCGACGCCGCGGCCAAACAGAACCAGCACTACGCAGACATCGCGGCCAGCATCCAGCGCGTCACCGAAGAAACCATCCTCAAAATCGTGCGTCACGCCCATGAGCTGACCGGCAGCAAAAATCTGGCGATGGCTGGCGGCGTGGCTCTGAATTCGGTGGCCAATGGCCGCATCCAGCGCGAAGGCCCCTTCGAGAACATCTACATCCAGCCGGCCGCGGGCGATAACGGCGGCGCGCTGGGCGCGGCGCTTTACGCTTATCATGTCCTGCTGAACCAGCCCCGCAAATTCGTCATGGAAACGGCCTACTGGGGACAATCCTTCTCCGAGGCGGAGATCAAGGCGTTCCTCGAAGCCGAGAACATCCCCCACGAATATGTGGATGACGAAGAGGAGCTGACGCAGCGCATCGCCGACGCCCTGGTGCGGGGTGAGGTGGTCAGCCTGTATCAGGACCGCACCGAATGGGGCCCGCGGGCCCTGGGCAACCGTTCCATCCTGGCAGATCCGCGACGGGCGGAGATGAAGGAGATCGTCAACACCAAGATCAAATTCCGCGAGCCCTTCCGCCCCTTCGCGCCCGTGGTGCTGGAAGAGGCCGCCAGCGAGTATTTCGAGATCGAAGCGCCCGAAAAACAATTCATGCCCCGCTTCATGCTCATGGTGGCCCCGGTGAAGAAAGACAAACGGGAGGTCATCCCCGCCACCACACACACAGGCGGCAGCGGGCGTTTGCAAACCATTCGCGAAGAGTGGAATCCTCGCTATTATCACATCGTGCGGCGGTTTGGCGAGGCCACGGGCGTGCCCGTGGTGTTGAACACCAGCTTCAACCTGCGAGGCGAGCCCATCGTCAACTCGCCCGCCAACGCCTACAACACCTTCAGCAACAGCGGCATCGATCTGCTTGCGTTGGATAAATTCCTCATTCGAAAGAAGAAGTGACACTGGAGTAACGTCCATGATTAAGCGTCTTGGCATTATCGGCGAACTCTTTCGATTCATGTGGGAGCAAAAACTGTACTGGATGATCCCCATGATTGTGATCATCGTACTGGTCATCGTCATCAGTCTGTTGGGACAAACGACAGCGGTGGGGCCCTTCATCTACACCCTGTTCTAAGCCCATGCCAGCGATTGGTCACATCGAAGAGGATGCATTATACTTTAGAAGAAGATGAAGATCTGGTAACTTTCGGACGTTATTCACGCACTTATTGAATTTATTTTCGTCCAGGAAGTTACGCCCGACTATAAAATTCATCATCCAGGAAATCTTATGGCGAAGAGCGACCGCGATAAAGTCCTCGAAAACACTCTGGCAACCATCAACAAACGTTTTGGCGAAGGCGCCATTATGAAACTCGGTGACGCCACCGCCCTGAATATCGAAGCAATCCCCACCGGATCGCTATCATTGGATGCCGCTATCGGTGTGGGGGGGATGCCCCGCGGTCGGATTATCGAAATCTTCGGTCCCGAATCATCCGGCAAGACCACGCTTTGTCTGCACACCATCGCCGAAGCGCAGAAGCTGGGCGGCATTTGTGCGTTTGTCGATGTCGAACACGCGCTGGACCCGGCCTATGCCCGCAAAATCGGCGTGGATGTCGACTCGCTCTACATCTCGCAGCCCGACACCGGGGAGCAGGCTTTGGAGATCGCCGAGGCCCTGGTGCGTTCAGGCGCTGTGGATGTGATCGTTGTGGACTCTGTGGCTGCGCTGGCGCCCCGCGCCGAGATCGAAGGTGAAATGGGCGACAGCCACATGGGCTTGCAGGCCCGCCTGATGAGTCAGGCCATGCGCAAGCTCAGCGGCGTCGTCAAGCAAACCAACACCGTTATGATTTTCACCAACCAACTGCGGCAGAAGATCGGCGTCATGTTCGGCAACCCGGAAACCACGCCCGGCGGCATGGCGCTCAAATTCTACGCATCGGTGCGTCTCGATATCCGTCGCATCCAGAGCCTGAAGTCTGGCGGCGAGACTATCGGCAATCGCACGC
>JALWDV010000629.1 GCA_027036755.1 Anaerolineae bacterium | reverse complement strand
GCAGGGCAGGTGGGCAGGTGGTGGGGGGCAGGCGCAAAATTTTTTCCATTCGCGCCGCGGTTACAGATTTTTGTGAATTATCCGCGTTCATCCGCGTTCGTCCGCGTTCTATTTGCGGAGCAAGAGCGCGGACCACAGAAAGATGACGCAGACCATGACCAGGGCCAGCAAGGCGGCTCCCCAACCAGGTTCGGGCGACATTGGTGGAAACCAGAGGTGCATCACCATCACAGAAACGAGGAGGCCGCTGGCCGCGATGAGCGTCAGCCTGGCGGATTCTCGTTTGTAGGTGCATGCCCCAAGCATGATGCCCATCCCTGTGAGTATGGCCAAAAACAGGTTGAGATTGCCCAGATGTTCGCTCCAACCGACGTGGCGCCAATAAAAATCGCCATTGCGGATCTCATGGTAGAGCAGCAGCCCAACGCCAACCGTCAGCAGAAAACCATATCCGCACAAAAATCGATCCAGGAGGGTTTGGTGTCGAAGACGCATCATAAGTGTCTTATCAGGCCCGGAAAGCGCTAACGACTTGGCAGAGGAGGAGGGTTCCGTACAACGCCACGATGCCCGCGCCCAGGATGGCGAAGCGTTGGGAGGATGCGGGCGCCCACATTGTCATGGCCGATACACCCCAGAAAAACGCCAGATGCGTCACCGCTGCCCGATGCAGCCATGCGCCCGCGCGGGCGGGATGACGCAGGATGAGCGCCAGGGGCAGGAGCAGGAATGGAAGGGCGTAGAAAGCGCCTAACTCCCAGCGGCGGACGGGCAGCAGATTGGCAATGGCTTTCAGGACGCTCAGGATCAGGCGCGCCCAGGCGGGCGTTGCGGCGCTGAACGCTGTAGGCGTCGCCAGATACAACTGCCACAACTCGATGAGCGCAGTCAGCCACAAGACCACGCCGATCCAGGAGATCAGCGCGCTCAACAGGAGCAGAACCCTGCTGGCGGGCGCTTCTTTCCGATCCCGCAAGGGATAAATGTAGAGCGCAGAGACCAGCGTGGAGGCGAGAATCGATGCGATGAATATGCTTCCGATAAATGAAATACGCATGATGCCATTGTAGCAGCCTTTGCTTCCCCTGTCCCCCGTATTTTTACGGGGTTTTGCAGTAACTTTAGGGATTTACCCCCGGCTTGAATCCGTAGTACAGACCTCCGAGCTTGGTGGTTTGCGCCAGGCCCGGGCGTGAAAGACAGACGTGCACCTCACCCATGAGGCGTTCGGTGGTGGCCGAGGGAGCCATCCCCAATTCGAGCAGCGTCCAATACCAGGTCTGCGGCGCGATTTGGACGCTTTTCAGTCGCAGCGAGACCCTTTCCGGCCATCGAGGATCGTCGCAGGCGTTGGTAACGAACCAGGAACGCATCCAATCCCCGCCCCCCTCGATGATGATTTGGGGATAAACTTGATCGCAGTAGACGCCAGGGTGACGATCAAACAGGTCCAGTACCATCGTATCCCGAGGATGGCGCCGTAAGCTGCGCGATGCCTCTTGCGACCAGCGGAAGGCAGTTTGCAGGAAAGCCCTCTCCCCGTTGACTTCCCACGCCATCAGCCCCTGGGTGGGCGGCTCGGGCCAGGGGCCGTGATAGGACCAGGATGTGGTGATGGTGCTTCCCTCATTCGCCCGCGCGGGCCGGGCGTTTGTGTGGGCGAGTCCACCGGACCTGGACGGCGGATCATCCCACACCGGCATCTCGATGCGCACGTTGCGGTGGATCAACTGTCTATCTCGCCATCGCTCACTTTGAGTTACTTCCTCGAAAACCCGTTGCGGCGTGGCGTCGACAAAGCCTACCAAAGGGTCTGAGGAAAGGGCGAGGAGCTGGTTGGCGGGAGCCAGCACCCGCACAGCGAGATAACCCCCGATTTCCGCTGACGGCGCTGCTGGGGGAAATCGCCCCGCCACCACGCCCGATGCACCGAGTCCTGGCGGTGGCGTGCTGGGGAAGTCACCCGCCAGAGCATCGAGAGCACGGCTTAGATAGGGGCCTGGCTCGAGAGCGTAGGCCGCGAAAGGCGCTCCCCATTGTGTTCCTACCACTGCGCTTTCGAACACGCGGGCCTTTGCATGCGCCAATATGCGATTCGCCCGGGCCTGAGAGAGCGGATGCCGGAAGCGAACGAGCGCGTCGATAACCTGATTGGGATGTGCTGACGCCATGCGCTGCAGCCATGCCCGACTTTCGAGGAGGTATGCATCCGCGAAAGATGTGGCCGAGTCGCTGTTGTCGTTGGGCTCTATCAAGACGACGATGGCGGTTTTGTCGATCTCAACCACTTCATATTGGAACGCGGCATGTTGCACCATGCGTTGCTCTCTCGGGTCATAGGCCAACAACTCGCGTTGCAGGAAAAGCACGCCCGAAAGGAGCATCATGGCGAGTATAAGATAAGCCAGATACAGCTTCCGGTGGAAGTCCATCATCGGTCATCGTGGTGTGCGCCACGCCCGTTCGGCGATGATCCCGGCGCCGGCCATCATGGCCCGTCTCCCCACATGATATCCCAAAAGGGCGAAGGGAGGCCGATGCTGACGATTTCCTTGCCCTGCCACCGGGGATTTCGCTGGATAGCTTGGCGTATCTCGACCGCGGTGGCGTCCACCATGTGGACATTCGGATTGCGGGCCAGATAGCCTAAGCTCGCCTCCGTCGCTGGCAGGCGCCCCTGGATGACCATCACGCCCCAGAGCGTGGTCTTCTGCCCGC
>JALWDV010000628.1 GCA_027036755.1 Anaerolineae bacterium | reverse complement strand
CGGGCGAGCCCGCGCCGATACCGATGAAAGACGAGGACACGGATTGACACGGCCTTCGGTCACAGATTTTTTGAATTATCCGTGTTTTTCTGTGTTCATCCGTGTTCTATTTTCAAAGCAGTTATGCACTTTGGCCTCGTCAAATCGGAATTTTACGTCATTTGCCCGTGAAATTCGCCGCTGATAACGCGGATTCGACAGATTTTCGCGGATTTTTTGGATTGAAAAAGGATTTTTCAGCGTCATCCGCGGCGAATCGAAAGGCGAATGATAGGAAACCGACTAGAATCTGACAAGAAGTGTAACTGCTCAGGTAGCCTGATTCGGCCTGGAAAATGTCTTGCCACGAAGGCTCGAAGGAACGAAGACACGAAGAAGATCCTTATTTCTCACCCTTCGCGCCTTCGTGTCGTCGTGTCTTCGTGGTTTTTGGCCTTGCTACGTTAGTAGTTACCAAGAAGTTTATAACTGACTTTAGCAGTTGCGAGCGAAATGAGAGAATGAAGCGGGCCGCGGCGAGAAAACGCCCGCCATCGTGCGCCATCATGCTGGATGACAATGTCTGATGACAATGTCTATTATAACCAATTTTTGGGGGATGGGGTAATCGTTATTGCTCCTTCCTCAATTCGTCGACGCCAGACGGGCAATCGCTTTTGCGGCATATCAAACGCGAAGCGCCGATTTTCCCCTTTCATCTTTTCATTTGGGGCGCACCCAAATGATTGTAGGGTTTGCTATGATGATGCGCCGCGCCGGATGTGCGATCCGGCGCACTTTTCCTACTCAACCCGCCGGATTGCGAACCCGCCCGGCATCTCACCCCCGGAAATCAAAAAGAACCTCCTCAACTAATTTTGGGCACACCCGAAAGATTTTATCCGTGTTTTCTCGTATCCGTGTTGAGTGACCAGGACTACGTTAGCCGTTGCCTTTCGTCAGTCCTGTGATGCTTTTCTGCATCCGTCTCTCTGGTGAGAAAAGTTCACCAATTCATCTGCTGTGCGAGAGGGAAAGGGCGGCCCGGAGACAAGCAGCTCCTCCGTCCAATTCACCTGCTCGCTGTAGGACGATTGGCGGATCGGGCAATCCGCCACTGCACAGATGGGACAGTAGTCGGGCGAGCAGGGATCGAAGTGGATGATGACCTGGCCCGGCGTGTCCAGATTCTGCAACAACGCCGATTCGATCTCCTTGTGGGTCTGATGCACCTGATAGAGAGGCCAGTAGCAGGGCAGCACCAGATGAAAATCGAGATAGCGCACCGCGCCGCTGCGCCATGAACGCAGATGATGCGGCGCGATCCATTCGGGCCGGCGCAGCCGTTGCATAGTTTCGGTCACCTGGACGAGGAATTTTGGATCGGCCTTGTCCATGAGCCCGCCCACGGCTTCATCCAGCAGATGATAGCCTGACCACAGGATGTTGAACGCCACCAGGATAGCCACCACCGGGTCCAGCCAGTGCCAGCCTGTGAGCTTGACCAACAGCAGGCCAGCGATGACGCCGGCGCTGGTGATGGCGTCGGCCTGCACATGCCTGCCGTCCGCTATCAGCGTGGCCGAATTGGCTTTTTTGCCCGAGCGGATGAGATAAACCCCCAGCAGCCAGTTGACGACGCCGCCCGCCAGCAGCAGCAGCAGCGCGAAATCCAGCCCGGGCAGTTCGGGCGGATGCAGTAACGCCGGAACAGCCGTCCAGATGATGGCGAACGCGGCGATGACGATGAGCGCGCCCTCGAAGCCGGCGGAGAAGAACTCGATTTTGCCGTGGCCGTAGGGGTGGGTTTTATCGGGCGGGCGGGCGCTGATGAGGATGCTGAGGAAGGCGAAACTACTGGCCACCACATTGATGATGCTTTCCAGCGCGTCGGAGAGCACCGCGGTCGATCCTGTGAGCCAATAGGCCCCGAACTTGATGAGCAGCAGGCTGACGCCCACCGCGATGGAAACCGTGGCTGCGCGGCGGCGCAGCGCCAGGTCTTTCTGACTGAATTGGGCGGCGTTTACGGGCATGATCATAGTTTACCAAAGGTTCTTCAATCTCACTATTCAACTGGACACTGGCGTTTTTATCCTAACCACAGATTTCCACAAATTTTCACAAAAAAAGGAGAAAAATCAAGTAACTGCTAAGGGCGTTTTCGCTTGAACTAACCTGACAGGTTCCTTTGGCAGCGATTCAGAGCCTTGCACGCTTCGTTGCTGGCTGAAAAGCGCACATCTTACCGCCAAGATTACGAGAACCTGTCAGGTTTGAGTGGAAAAAGACAACCAACTGGCATACGTTAGCAGTTACAAAATCAAACAAAAAATCTGTGAAATCCGTGCAATCTGTGGTGAAAAGACCGTTTCGAGTGGCCAAAATAGTTTTCGCCAGACTCCAGTATTCCAATAATGGATGCACTGCAAAAAGGTTTCTCAACACGGAGACACGGAGGACACAGAGAAAAAATAAGGAGGTTCACGGAGAAAATCCTCTCCAAATCTCACCTTATTTCTTCCTCCGTGCGCTCTGCGCCTCCGTGTTGAAGTTTTTTTCAGTACAGCCAAAGATTGGTGGAGATAACCGAAATCATGGCGGTCAGTATCAAATCCAACTATCGCCAGGCCAAAGGCAACCACACGACAGGCTCTAATGATGCAACAGGAACCTGTCACCAGGCAGAACTATCTCAACCTTTTCGCCTTGTGGTATAACATACGTCCGTTTGCTCGCGGTAAACGCCAGGGGCAAAACTCTTATCAACGGGCGGGCGTCGATCTGGGCGCCGACGACTGGCTGTCCCTGCTTGGCGATCCTCCGGCCATTTGACGTCCTTCTCCCAAAACGATTCCTACACCCGGCCCATTTTGGCCCGGCTCTTCTCGCTTGCCTGTCATTGGAATTCCTGTTTCTTCAATTGTCAAGGGACAAATGGGCTGATTTGAACCATGCCGATTTTCTTCGTGTCCTCGTTCCTTCGAGCCTTCGTGGCAATGCGTTTTCAAGGTCGAATCAGGCTACCTGAACAGTTACTATCGGTGGCGTTCAGTAGATGAGGGATGGGATCAGGGATGCGAGAGTTCGATCTCCACGTAGGAGGGGTTGCCCTGGGTGATGACATGATAGGTGGAGGCGCTGGTGAACAGCAGCGATCCGTCGGCGTCGGTGATCTGCGCCCGAACCCCGTAGGTGTGGGCGGGATCGACGTCGTTCAGGTTGTAGGGGACGATAAAGGGGATGGGCGGGCCCGCGGGGGCGGCCATGATGACCTGCCCGATGACCTGGCCGAGAGCGTCCGCTTGGCTGACATCCTCCAGGGTGACGACCACCTGCACTGTATCGGGCAATGCGATGCGCTCTTTGTAGTTCAGTTCGCCCGCCACCGCGGGGCTGAAGGTCAGAGCGGGCGCGCCGCTGGCGTCAAAAATGGTCAACATGCCATTGGCGGTGCTATAGCTGTTGGCCTCTTTCAGCAGGGGCAGATAGGTCTGCTCCTGCTCCATGACGCCCGCGGGCTCGTTGCAGGCTTTGCGCGTGGCGACCACGCTCCTGACGGCCAGATTCTTGTCATCACTCTGATAATCGCCGGTGTAGGTGTTGCAGCCGGCCGAACCGTTGAGCTTGCCATCCTCGAATTGGATGTAGATGGGCGCGTCATCCAGCGGTTGGCTTCCGTTGAGCAGCGTCAGTGACCACAGCGGGCCTTCCAGCGTGGATGGGCCGGAGACGGCTTCGCCGAAGATGACGGCCACACTGGCCTCGGCCACGCGAGCGCCGTTCGCAGGATCGGTGGAGAAGGCGACGATCTGGCCGGGCGTGCCGGGGACGACCTGTTGCAGGTCCAGCGCCACCGACCAATCGCCCTTGCCGCCTGCGCCGACATCCTTGCCTTGCAGCGTGGTGACGGCGTCGGCCAGCAGCGCGCCGCTATGGGATATGGCCTGGACGATCACATTGCCTTCGAACAGGCCCTGGCCTTCGCCTTTGACCTCGACCGGGCGGGTGATATCCAGCACAGCGCCCTGGGTGGGTTGCTGAATACTGATTCCGGACTCGATGGGCTGGCCGAAGGTGACGGCTACGCTGGTTTCGGCCACGGGATCGCCGCTCTTGGAGTCTGTGGAGAAGGCGACAATTTCGCCTTTGCTTCCGGGAGCGACATCCTGCACTTTCAGCTCCACCGACCAGGCTCCTTTGCCGCCTGCGCCGACGTTATCGCCTTTGAGGGTGGTGGCTTCCTGGGCCAGGACGTTGCCGTCCGCGTCGATGGCCTGAACGACCACGTTGCCCTCGATGAGGGCCTGACCTTCGCCTTTCACCTGCACCGGATGGGCGATATTCAGCACCGCGCCGTTGACGGGCTCGATGATGCTGATGTGCGGGGCGCCGGGCTGACTCGGTGCGGCGATGGGGGGAGCGGGCGTGGGCTCTTTGTCGCTGAATGCGCCCAAAGCTGCAAGGACGCCCAAAATCAGCAATGCGATGATGATGACTCCGCCGATGATGTAGGCGGGCTTCTGCCAGGTTGGTTTGGTTTCGGGATTGGATGTATTGGACATTGGATAACCTCCTGAATGTCTGTCGAGTATGGTTGGCGCGAGCGCGAGGGGGGACGCCTGGCGCACTATCTACGACGAATCAAATGGCGCGAGTGAGCCGGTTTGCGAGAATTGTCGACGTGTGGAAGCTCAGATAGCAGACGCCACGCGCGGCGGCGCGCCGATACCGATGAAAGACAAGGACGCGGATTGACACGGCCTTCGGTCACAGATTTTTTGAATTATCCGTGTTTTTCTGTGTTCATCCGCGTTCTATTTTCATAGCAGTATTCTGTCGCCCAAAAGTCAATTGGGTGTGTCCAAAACGAGTTGGAAAGTTAAAATAATCCATTCATTAACGGGGCGCTTCGCGCCCGCCGCCAGCGCCGGGGGATGAAGTCCCCCGGCTAGAAACAGCGCCCCTGCGGGGCTAGCCGGATTTATCCGGCGCTGTTTTGTAGCCCGGCGACTTCATCGCCGGGCGGACGTGACAAACGCTTCCAACTGAAATGGGACGCACCCAAGTCAATTCGACGCCTCCGGGCAACGGTAATGAAACGTCCCATGTCTGGATTTGGTTCCCAGACGCCACGCACCTCTGGTTTGATCGTCGCGCCCCAATGAAGCGTCCATTTTGAAAGCGCGTGATGGTGTTGCATAATTATCATTGTCATCGTCCAGCGCTTTTTGCAAGGTGCGCCATGAGATACGCCAAAAAAGAACTCGAACAACTCATTGTCGAAGTCAGTGATTTCGAATCCAGCTTCAAAATCTACCATGAATTGATGAGCTGGAAGGTGCGCCGCATTTTGTTGGTCTCCACGCCCTACGACGCCTGGATTCTGGAAGAGGACGGACGGCTTTCGGAACGCATCATCAACGAATATCGGGGATTGAATCTGAGTCATCCGCCGCAACTGACCTGGGTTTCGAGTGCGGATGAGGCGTTGCGGGCGCTGGACGCGAAGCGGTACGACATGGTCATCACCATGCCGCGCATCGCAGATATGGACGCGCTGGGCTTCGCCCAGGCGGTGAAGGAGAAACGCCCGGACATCCCCGTCATCCTTATCTCTCACAGCACGGCTCTTGACCCAGCCGCTTTCGTCTCGTCTGGAAAGCAGCGGGTCATCGATCGGGCGTATGTGTGGACGGGAAACACCGACCTGCTGGTGGCCATTGTCAAAAGCGAGGAGGATCGGAAAAACGCACCACAGGACACCCGGCTGGCCGGGGTGCGCATCATCCTCTTCGTGGAGAATTCACCGCTGCATCTGGCCACCATCTTGCCGGTGTTGTATCGCGAGGTGGTGAGCCAGACCCGCAAGGTGCTGGAGGGCAAGCTGAACGAGGAGCATCGTCTGCTGGTGATGCGCGCCCGTCCCCGCATCCTGGTGGCGGAAACTTACGAGGAGGCGGTGGCGATCTACAACGAGTTCGAACCCTATGTTTTGGGCGTCATTTCCGATGTCGAGTTTCCCCGAAACGGCGTGCTGGATCCTGACGCTGGAGTGGATTTCTTGCGTATGATCCGCCAGGATCGATTCGATATCCCCCTGCTTTTGACCAGCGTGGATCCGGCCAACAAGGAGCGGGCCGAGACCCTTTCCGCCGCCTTTTTGAACAAAACATCGCCTCGGGTGCAAGAGGAGTTACATTCCTTTTTCATTCACAGCCTGGCCTTTGGCGATTTCATCTTTCGTCTGCCCAATGGCCGCGAGGTGGCTCGGGCCTCGGATCTGCGCAGTCTGGAGCAGGCCATTCAAAACGTGCCCGCGGAATCGTTGCATTATCACGCCCAGCGCAATGATTTCTCCCGTTGGCTGTTCACCCGCACCGAGACTGTGCTGGCCTCCAGGCTGCGGGATCTTCGGGTGGATGATTTCGAGAACATCGAGGCGCTGCGGCGGTTTCTGGTCACACTCATCCACGCCCGTCGTCGAGCGCGGCAGCGGGGCATTGTGGTCGATTTCGCGGCCGATGATTTCGATTTGATGACCGATTTCTTCAAGATCGGGCAGGGCTCGCTGGGCGGCAAGGCGCGCGGCCTGGCGTTTTTGCTTTCGCTGTTGAGCGAGAATCGATCTCTCAACAGAAAATACGCAGATATCCAGTTGGATGTGCCGCAGACTCTTGTGATCACGACTGAGGTCTTCGATGAATTCATCGAGAACAACCGATTGGGCTATCTGGCGGAGGAGGATTTATCAGATCGAGAGATTTCGACCCGGTTTCTGTGGGGCGTCTTCCCTAAAGCTGCGAAGAATGATCTGCGGGCCTTTCTTTCTCAGGTGAGATACCCTCTGGCTGTGCGCTCCTCCAGCCTGCTTGAAGACGCCCAATTCCAGGCTTACGCTGGGCTCTATCGCACCTACATGTTGCCCAACGAGCATCCCAATCTCGAGAGACGTCTGGAGCATCTGGTTTACGCCATCAAGCTGGTGTACGCCTCCACTTATTTTCGCGGACCCAAGGCTTTTTCCCGGCGCATCGGACGTCGCATCGAGGATGAGAAAATGGCCGTCATCGTGCAGCGGCTGGTGGGCGAGCAGGTGGGGGATTATTATTATCCGGCCATCTCGGGCGTCGCCCAATCCTACAATTATTATCCCTTCGCCCGCATGAAGCCGGAAGATGGCATCGCCACCATCGCCCTGGGGCTGGGACGGGCCGTAGTCGAGGGGGAACGCACCCTGCGCTTCTGTCCCAAATATCCGCATATTTTGCCCCAGCGCTCCACAGTGGATGACATTCTCAAAAATGCGCAGCGCTTTTTCTATGCGCTGAAGATGGGGGAGGATTATCATGTTTTAGACATCACCGAAACCGAGAATCTGGTGCGGCGGGAGGTGAGCGACGCCGCGGATGAGCCCGCGGTGAAGTATCTCTCCAGCACCTACATTCCGGCAGAGAACCGCATTCGCGATACGGTCATGGCCAAGGGATATCGCGTGCTCACCTTCGCCAATGTGCTCAAATATCGCCAGTTCCCCTTGCCCGATATCCTGGTGGATGTGCTGGAGATGGGGCGCAAGGGCATGGGCGCGTCGGTGGAGATGGAGTTTTCGGTGGATCTGAAGCTGGCCCAGAAAGGGCAGCCCGAATTCGCGTTTCTGCAACTGCGTCCCATGACCGCCCGCTCCGAGCTGGGGCCGGTGGATATCAGCGAGGCGGAGCGGCAGCGGGCCAGATGCCGCTCGATGCACGCGCTGGGCAATTTCGTCAATCAGGAAATGCGCGACATCCTTTTTGTCAGGCCCGAGGGTTTTGATGTGAGCAAGACGGTGGAGATCGCCGCGGAGATCAGCCGCATGAACGCCCGGCTGGTCAAAGAGCGGCGGCCCTATTTGCTCATCGGCCCGGGCCGCTGGGGCACGTCAGATCGCTGGCTGGGCGTGCCCGTGCGCTGGGCCGATATTTCGGGGGTGGGGGCCATTGTCGAGGCCGCGTATGGCGATTTCCGGGTGGAGCCCTCGCAGGGATCGCATTTCTTCCACAACATCACCACCCAGGGCATCGGCTATGTCAATGTTTCGGGCCGGGATGAGCGCGTCGATTGGGCGTGGCTGCGCTCCCTGCCCGTGGTGGAGGAAGGCGAGTTCGTCGTCAACGCCCGGGTCGATCGTCCCCTCACCATGAAAGTAGATGGCCGCACCCACGAGTGCGTGCTGCTGGTGGATGACGCTTGAGGCGCCAAAGGAGGCGATTCTTGATCACCTTGTCAATGGAATCATGGCCCACTTGGGCAAAAAATGTCTCACGCAAAGACGCAGAGCCGCAAAGGAAAAAAGAGGCAAAGAAGAACTTAGCGCCTTGGCGACTTTGCGTGAGATATGCTTTGAGTGCGTCCTAAATGAGTTAGGGCCAGCCGGGCGTTTTGGCCGAATGATGAATGTTCACAACCCGAATCGCTATAGTGGCGTTCGCCACGTCCGCCCGGCGATGAAGTCGCCGGGCTACAAAACAGCG